>CALJDH010000338.1 GCA_938023895.1 uncultured Aliiroseovarius sp. | reverse complement strand
GACCTGCAAGCCAGCGTCGACTATTGGTGGCCCCGCGTCGCCGCAAGCTTCGGCAAGGATGTGTCGACCCGCGCCAGCCAGCTGCAAGCCTTTGGGCTGCGCCATTCGTCGAACGCGGAACTGCGCGAGGAATGGGAAGCCGCAGCTTCCACCCAACTTGAAAAACTGGGGCTGAGCGCACCGTAAGCGCCGCCCGACCGTATTCGAACAGAGGACAGAGAATGACCCTGATGAAAGTCTCCAGCTTCGCGGCTGGTCAATGGATCGCACCGGGTGCCAACGCCCGCCCCATCGCCTCGGCCATCACCGGGCTGCCACTTGCTGAAGCCGGCGGCGCGGATCTGGATATGCAGGCGATGATCGACTATGCGCGCAATGTGGGCGGCCCTGCCCTGCGCGAGATGGGCTTTCATGACCGCGCCAAGATGCTGAAAGCACTGGCAATGGAATTGGGTCAGCACAAGCAAGAGCTTTACGACCTCAGCTTCGACACGGGTGCCACGCAGTCCGATCACATGATCGACATTGACGGCGGTGTTGGCACCGTATTTGTCTTCGCCTCAAAAGGCCGTCGCGAGATGCCGGACGGTAAAGTCTATATCGATGGTGAGATCGAGCAGCTGTCGCGCAACGGAACCTTCCTTGGCATGCACATCGCGACCCCGCTGCAGGGCGTGGCCGTCCACATCAACGCCTTCAACTTCCCGGTTTGGGGGATGTTGGAGAAGCTGGCCCCGACGCTGCTGGCCGGTGTGCCCGCCATCGTGAAACCGGCGACAGCGACGTCTTATGTGACCGAAGCCGCCGTGCGCATCATGCTGGACAGCGGCATCCTGCCGGAAGGTGCTCTGCAGCTGATCTCGGGCGGCACAGGCGATCTTCTGGACCGTCTTGGCCCGCAGGATATCGTCAGCTTCACGGGCTCTGCCCAAACAGCATCCATGCTGCGCTCGAACCCGAACATTCTGAAGAACTCGGTACGGTTCGTGGCCGAACAGGACAGCCTGAACGCGTCGATTTTGGGCCCGGACGTCACGCCCGGCACCGCGGAATTTGACCTCTTCATCAAAGAGGTACATCGCGAGATGACCACGAAGGCCGGTCAGAAATGTACAGCAATCCGCCGTATCATCGCACCGGAAGCACAGGTTCAGAACGTGATCGAAGCGCTGTCGGCCCGTCTGGACAAAACGGTGATCGGTGACCCGCGTGCCGAGGGTGTGCGCATGGGCGCTCTGGTCTCGGCTGGACAGAAGACGGACGTGTTGCAGAAGGCCGCCGCCATCGGATCGGAAAGCAAGATGGTCTATGGCAACCCGGATGACATCGATTTCGAAGGTGACGTTGACCCGGGCGCCTTCGTAAAGCCCATGCTGTTCCACTGCGAAACCCCCGACACCGCGACCATCGTGCACGAATGCGAGGCGTTCGGCCCCGTCTCGACCATCATGGGATACCGCGACATTGCCCACGCCATTGAGCTGGCCAACAAGGGCGAAGGTTCGCTGGTCGCCTCGGTCATCACTGGGTCGGGCGACGTGGCCCGCGAGGTTGCCATGGGCGCGGGCGCCTTCCACGGGCGTCTCTATTTCAACAACGCGACCTCGATGAAGGAATCGACCGGTCACGGCTCTCCCCTGCCCCACATGGTGCATGGCGGCCCGGGTCGCGCAGGCGGCGGCGAGGAAATGGGCGGCGTGCGTGGCGTGCTGCACTATATGCAACGGACCGCCATTCAGGGCAGCCCTGATATCCTGACCTCGATCGGTGGGCGCTGGGTGCCCGGCTCGACAGAAATCGAAGGTCCGGCACACCCGTTCACCCGCAAATTTGGCGAGCTGTCGATCGGCGAGACCCTGCACACCAAATCGCGCGAGATCACGCTGGACGATATCGAGCATTTCGCCCATTTCACCGGCGACACGTTCTATGCCCACATGGATAGCGACGCGGCCAAGCGGAACCCGTTCTTCCCGGATCGCGTGGCGCATGGTTATCTGCTGCTGTCTTTCGCCGCTGGCCTTTTCGTTGAGCCCAACGAAGGCCCGGTTCTGGCGAATACCGGTTTGGACAACCTGCGCTTTATGAAGCCGGTCGAGGCTGGTGACAGCATGAAAGTGCGCTTGACCGTCAAAGCCAAAACCCGCAGGACAGACGAATACGGCGAAGTCCGCTGGCATGTCACCCTGGCCAACCAGGATGAGGAGCTGGTGGCAGAGTACGAGCTACTGACAATGAACGCCTATTGAGGATGCGATGACACTGACCGACCCGCTTCAAGACACTCTGGCGCAGTTACGCGACAGCAGTGATCTGCGCGTCTGGTCGGTGATCGTCACTTTGATGGGGGATTTGACCGTTATGGGTACGCCGGGCGCAGATGCGGCCGGCGTTTCTGGTCAGGCATTGGGCAAAGTCATGTCCGCCCTCGGTATCCGCCCCGAAGCCACCCGCGTGGCGCTGCACCGCCTGCGCAAGGATGGCTGGATCGAAAGTATGCGCCACGGGCGCCGGTCGGTCTATCATCTGACACCGGACGGACTAGCCCAGACCAAAGCCGTGGCGGATCGCATCTATGGCCCCGCCCGCCCCGCACCTGATCAATGGCACCTGTTGGTCCTGCCCCCACAGGCCGAGCATGATGGAAGCTTTGACAGCCTGATCGCAGAGGGTTTCAGCGAGCTTACGCCCGGCGCATTCCTGGGCACCGCTGCCCCACACGCCACACCAGACGCCCTGCATCTTTCTGATCCGAAAGCAGTCCTGCCCAGCTGGGTCATCGCAACACTTGCGCCGCCAAAGTTGCAAATGGATTCGGATCAGTTGCGAAACGCAATTGACCGCCTACCCCTTGATGCGTTGCACGACCTACCTGCTCTGGATCGTGCCGCGCTCAGACTGGTTTTGCTGCATGAATGGCGCCGCATAGCCCTGCGCCTGCCTGATCTTCCGGTCGAGGCAATCTGTCCCGACCTACAAGTGCGCGAACTGGTTCAAGAGGCACTCACCGCGCTAGGCCCCCTACCAATAGACCAGCTGACCTCTTAAACGAAAACGGCCCCGCGCAGTCTGCACAGGGCCGTTCTATCAATTTCATTCCAGATCAGGCGTGTTCCAGCAAG
This sequence comes from uncultured Aliiroseovarius sp., assembly GCA_938023895.1. GTDB lineage: Bacteria > Pseudomonadota > Alphaproteobacteria > Rhodobacterales > Rhodobacteraceae > Aliiroseovarius. The sequence continues at coordinate 2,655 of CALJDH010000338.1, read as the reverse complement.
CCTTTCTCAGCAGCAAGCTCTTGCATACGCTTTTGCAGCTTCTCGAACGCGCGCACCTCGATTTGGCGAATGCGTTCGCGGCTGACGTCATAGACGCCCGACAGATCTTCCAACGTGACCGGCTTGTCCTTCAGACGGCGCTGGGTCAGGATGTCTTTCTCGCGGTCATTTAGAACGTCCATGGCCTGCGTCAGCAGCTCGCGACGGACGTTCATCTCGTCGGTTTCCGCATAGTCGCCTGCCTGATCGGCATCTTCGTCTTCCAGCCAGTCCTGCCACTGCATCGCACCTTCGCCGTCGTTAGACACGGTCGCGTTCAGCGACGCATCCCCGCCCGACAGGCGACGGTTCATAGAAATCACCTCTTCCTCGGTGACGTTCAGGTCATTCGCGATACGGGCTACGTTCTCGGGTCGCAGGTCACCATCTTCCAGCGCGCCAATACGGGCTTTCGCCTTACGCAGGTTGAAGAACAGCTTCTTTTGCGCCGAGGTCGTACCCAGCTTCACCAAAGACCACGAGCGCAGGATGTATTCCTGGATCGAGGCACGGATCCACCACATGGCATAGGTCGCCAAACGGAAGCCCTTTTCCGGGTCAAACCGTTTCACAGCCTGCATCAGGCCCACATTGGCCTCAGAAATCACCTCGGCCTGCGGCAGACCATAGCCGCGATAGCCCATGGCGATCTTGGCTGCCAGACGCAGGTGCGAGTTCACCATCTGGTGCGCCGCATCACGATCTTCGTGATCCGCCCAGCGTTTGGCCAGCATATATTCCTCTTCCGGCTCCAGCATCGGGAACTTCCGAATATCCTGAAGATAGCGGTTCAAACCGCCTTCTGGCGTCGGGGCCGGCAAATTCTTATAGTTGCTCATTGGCGCAAACTTCTCCTGTCCGTTACCCTCATGTTTAAGGTCTTAACATCGAGATAAGCCTTACAACACAGTTTTCAAGAGGGTGTCGTCGAATTTCATTACCAGAGTATGAACGTCAACGCGCAATTGTAAGAGGATGACACATTGCCTCACGGTTTCGTGCAGAAAGTTGCAAATGCAATTTACAGCAGAGGTGCCATCATCCCAACCCCGTTGATCAGAACCCGGCGCGCAATCGACCAGCTTTCCACCTTCTTGCGCGACACCGGCAGCGAGGCGTTGAGGAAAAGCTCTTGCTTGGCCACAATCGCGCCAACCGTGTCCGGATCCGCCAGCATCATGCTGTTTTCATAGTTCAAATCAAAACTGCGCCGGTCCAAATTTGGCGAGCCAACAAGGGCCGCCTGTCCGTCCACTGTTAGGATTTTCGCGTGCAACAGGCCGGGTTGGAATTCGTGAATTTCGACACCTGCCTTCAAGAGTGCACGATAGAAGCTGCGCGAGGCGAAGCCCACGAAATGACTGTCGTTATTGGCTGGCACGTTCAGCCGCACCCGCACGCCGCGCACGGCGGTGGCGCAAATCTGCTGTTGCAAGGCCTCAGATGGAACGTAATACGGCGTCGTGATCACCACCTCGTCCTGCGCCGAGGCCAGAAGCATCTGCGCCATATCCGGCACCCCCTGCACACTGATATTCGGGCCAGTGCCCGCGACAACGGCTGGGAACCCACCGTCCGGCACCGGGATCTCACGCTGCAGTACGGACGAGATGTCCGCCCCGCCATTCACCATCCAATCTGAAACGAAAAGCCGTTGTGACTGCCACGCCACCGGGCCCGTAATACGCATCATAATGTCGACCCAGGGCGCAAACTTCTTTTTCACCAAAAAGGCCGCATCCGCGCAGTTCTGGCTGCCCACATAGGTCGTCTCATGATCAATCACGATGACCTTACGGTGGTTGCGGATATCAAGGCGGCGGAAAAAGGCGGCAAACAGGGCAAACCTGAATTCAAAGGCCACGACGGTCTCGACACCCGCCTCTTTCATCTGCTGCCACAGGGGATCCGCAAGCAACCCGCGCGACCCCAGCCCGTCGACGATGACCCGACAGGTGATGCCGCGTTTGGCCGCCCGCATCACGGCCTCGGCCACGCGAGTTCCGTTGTGATCGGTCAGCCAGATATAGAACAGCAAATGCACATGATCTTGGGCCGCGTCGATATCTGCAACCAGCCAATCGATGCTTTCATTACTGTCTGTGGTGACCTTGGCGTGATTGCCCGCCACCGGCTGAAACCCGTTTACCGACGCCGCCCGCGCGAAAGATTGGCGATAGAGCAAAGGTAGCTCGGGCTGTGGAAGTTCCCCTTGTGGTCGTTTGGGAAGTTCGCGCCGCAAATCCTTGAGCTTCCTATCTGACCTTCGATCAGAACTTGTATCCCCAAGGAAGAAATAGGCGATGACCCCGACCAGCGGCAGGGACATGATCACGACGACCCACGCCAGACGCGACGCGGCCGAGCGGTGCTCGCGCGTGACAGCGCGGGCAATGGTTGCGATGTCCAGAAGCACCAAAAGGACAGCCCATGTGCTGCCCCAGGTGGCTGCCCAGGAAATCTCGAACATGCTCGTTTCACCTCGTACGCAACGCGCGAGGGTCAGCCCGCGCGCAGGATTTCGATCAAGGCCAGCATATCGTCAGGAATTGGCGCTTCAAAGCTGAGTTTTTCGCCCGAGACCGGATGCACAAATCCCAGCGTCGCGGCATGCAG
>CALJDH010000337.1 GCA_938023895.1 uncultured Aliiroseovarius sp. | reverse complement strand
TCATCCTCGCCAGCTGGCAGAGGCTGTTCGACCAGATCAACGCCCAAGCGCACCAGATGCGGGGCCAGATCGGCATAGACCTCGGCCGACCAGCCTTCGTTGGCATCGACGATGATGCGCGAGGTGGGAGCGCCAGCGCGTACGGCCTCGAGCCGAGGCATATCGTCCGGCGTGCCCAGTTTGATCTTCAGCAAAGGACGATGCGCGTTCTTCGCAGCTTGCGCCTGCATCTCGGCAGGTTCGGCCAGCGATAGGGTGTAGGCGGTGATCTCGGGGCCCGGCGCGGTCAGTCCAGCCAATTCCCACGCGCGTTTACCCGCACGCTTCGCTTCCAGATCCCACAACGCACAGTCGACGGCGTTGCGCGCCGCACCGGCAGGCAGCAGATCATACAACGCGGCGCGGGTGATGTCGTTGGGCAGACCCATGATCTCGTCCGTCACGCTTTCCAGCGTCTCGTCATAGCGCGCATAGGGCACGCATTCGCCCCAGCCCACATGATCGCCATTCTGAACCCGAACGGTCAGAACCTTCGCTTCGGTCCGCGATCCACGCGAGATGGTGAACACCTGCGCCAGTTTGAACACGTCCGGAGTGACTGAGATTTCCACGCGCCTGCCCTCTTTTTCTTGTCATAAATATCCCGGGGGTTTGGGGGCAGAGCCCCCAGCCACCAATGCTCTTAACGGGCTATCAGATCGCTTCCAGCGCATCCACCAACTTGCCCGCACCATAGCGGAACGGGTCGGTTGCAGGCAGCCCCATATCGGCCTCAACCTTCGCCAGATAGGCCTTCGCATCGTCATCCGACATGTGCTGCGTGTTGACCGAGATGCCGATCACCTGACAGTTCGGGTTCGCCACCTTCGCCAAGTTCAGCGCGGTGTCGCGCAGCGCTTCCAGCGACGGCTGAGTGTACTCGGGCAGGCCGCGCATATGCTCGCGGGTGGGTTCATGCGCCAGAACCAGAGCATCCGGCTGACCGCCGTGAATCAGCGCCATGGTCACGCCCGAATAGGACACGTGGAACAGCGAACCCTGACCTTCGATGTGATCCCAGTGATCTTCATCATTGTCTGGGGTCAGCCATTCGACCGAACCGGCCATAAAGTCCGCAATCACGGCGTCCAGTGGCACGCCGTCGCCGGTGATCAGAATGCCGGTCTGGCCGGTGGCGCGGAAGGTCGACTTTAGGCCGCGCTTGCGCATCTCTGCGTCCATGCACAGGGCGGTGTACATCTTACCGACCGAGCAATCGGTGCCCACGGCCAGACAGCGTTTACCAGTGCGCTTCTTACCGTTTGCGATCGGGTACTCAACCTCGGGGATGCGCACGTCGTGCAGCTCTTGTCCGGTGGCTTCGGCCACGGCAACCAGATCGGGTTCGTCGCGCAGCAAGTTGTGCAGGCCCGAGGCCAGGTCGAACCCTTCTTCAAGCGCGGTCACCAGCACCTTTTTCCACTCTTTGGAAATCACGCCGCCACGGTTGGCCACGCCCACAACCAGCGTCTTGGCGCCAGCGGCTTTGGCTTCGGCCAGCGTCATGTCGGTCAGCCCCAGATCCGCACCGCAACCTTCCATGCGGAACTGACCCACGGCGTTGTCCGGACGCCAGTCACGGATCCCGATGGCCACTTTGGCTGCCAGTTGGTCGGGCGCGTCGCCCAGGAACAGAAGATACGGTGTCTTGATCATGGCCGTGGCCCTTTCGATGAGTGGTGGAAATATCCTTCGCGTCATTTTGATGATTATTCGGCGGATTTTATTCCGAACTCCCTTCGAAACGCGACGATTTCGCAAGTTCCTCCGTCAGAATGACGCTTTCGTGCAATTTTCTTCGACGCAATGTCGGTTTGCCCAAGAATCCACCCGATATGCTGCGTGCGCAAAATAAACTTGCGGGCGGCGCAGCAATTTAATAACGATTGCACCCAAGAAATCGCAACATCATTACCGAGAGGCCCGTCATGTCCTTCCGACTGCAACCTGCCGCCCCGTCCCGCCCGAACCGCTGCCAACTGTTTGGCCCGGGCTCGAACACAAAGCTGTTCCCGAAAATGGCCGCGTCTGCCGCCGACGTGATCAACCTCGACCTCGAGGACTCGGTAGCGCCCTCGGATAAAGATGTGGCCCGCGCCAACATCATCGAGGCGCTGAACACCATTGATTGGGGCAACAAATACATGTCGGTGCGCATCAACAGCCTCGACACCCCTTACTGGTACCGCGATGTCGTTGACCTGCTGGAACAAGCCGGTGACCGCATCGACCAGATCATGATCCCGAAAGTGGGCTGCGCCGAAGACGTCTATGCCGTGGACGCTCTGGTCACCGCCATCGAACAAGCCAAAGGCCGCACCAAGCCGGTCAGCTTCGAAGTGATCATCGAATCGGCCGCGGGCATTGCGCATGTCGAAGCCATCGCTGCCTCGTCGCCCCGCCTGCAGGCCATGTCGCTGGGCGCGGCTGACTTTGCAGCCTCGATGGGCATGCAGACCACCGGCATCGGCGGCACACAGGAAAACTATTACATGCTTCGCGAAGGCGTGAAGCACTGGTCGGATCCGTGGCACTGGGCGCAAGCCGCCATCGTCGCCGCTTGCCGCACCCACGGCATCCTGCCGGTCGACGGCCCGTTCGGCGACTTCTCGGATGACGAAGGGTATATCGCGCAGGCCAAACGCTCGGCCACGCTGGGTATGGTTGGCAAATGGGCCATCCACCCCAAGCAGATCGCACTGGCGAACGAGGTCTTCACCCCGTCGGAAGAGGCCGTCGCCGAGGCCCGCGAAATCCTTGCCGCCATGGAACAGGCGAAAGCCAATGGCGAAGGCGCAACCGTTTACAAAGGCCGTCTGGTCGACATCGCGTCGATCAAACAGGCCGAGGTGATCGTGGCACAGGCCGAACTGATCGCCGGCAGCTAATTACCGCCAGCTAATTAGAAGATTATTCCCCGACTGGCCCCGCGTTTACGCGGGGCTTTTTTTGTCGGGTGAATCTACTGAAATCGACTGCGTTTGGTGAATGCGCTGGGTATCAAAGCCCGACCAGAACCTCGGACGTCGCCACCGCCGCAAAGCTGAGGGTCATCAACAGCACCAGATAGCTTGCAGTGAAAGCGCGGAAGGCGCGGCGTTTCGAGAATATGGTCCGTGTCATTCGTCTGCTCCCTTCGGGTTTGGTCCAATCGGCCCAAGCGGCCATCTAGTTAACAAACGCGCGCGCCACGGATTCCCGTCGCTGGAAATGGCATTTTGGGTGATCTGGATTTTCGCGCCCCGTTGCAAAGCCGCTTCCCAAGCGTCATATAGTCATGAACATTGTGTAATCAGGCAGGCCCATGACCAACTATCTCGAGTTTGAAAAACCGCTGGCTGAAATCGAAGGCAAGGCAGAAGAACTGCGCGCACTTGCCCGCAACAACGAAGAGATGGATGTCGAAGGCGAAGCGCAAGCGCTGGACGCCAAGGCTGAGAAGCTTCTGAAAGAACTCTATGAAGGCCTAAGCCCGTGGCGCAAATGTCAGGTGGCGCGTCACCCGGATCGCCCCCATTGCCGCGATTACATCAACGCACTGTTCACCGAATATACGCCGCTGGCAGGCGACCGAAACTTTGCCGATGACCACGCGGTCATGGGCGGTCTGGGCCGCATCGGCGATATCCCGGTGGTCGTCATGGGTCAGGAAAAAGGCCACGACACCAAGACCCGCATCGAACGCAATTTCGGCATGGCCCGTCCCGAAGGTTATCGCAAAGCCATCCGCCTGATGGATCTGGCTGACCGATTTGGCCTGCCGATCGTGGCGCTGGTCGACACCCCCGGCGCCTATCCCGGAAAAGGCGCGGAAGAACGCGGCCAGTCCGAGGCCATCGCGCGTTCAACCGAACGCTGCCTGAACGTGAAATCGCCCGTGATCTCGGTGATCATCGGGGAAGGCGGCTCGGGCGGTGCGGTTGCACTGGCTACGGCGAACTCGGTCATGATGCTGGAGCATTCGGTCTATTCGGTGATCTCGCCGGAAGGCTGTGCCTCGATTCTGTGGAAAGACTCCGAGAAGATGCGCGAAGCAGCCGAAGCGCTGCGTCTGACCGCACAGGACCTGAAACAGCTGGGCGTCATTGACAACATCATCCCGGAACCCATGGGCGGTGCACAGCGCGGACGCGATGAAACCATCGCCGCCGTTGGCAAAGCCATCGAGGCCGAGCTGAAAGACCTTCTGAAGCGCCAGAAGGGCGATGCGCTCTTGAAAGAGCGCCGTGAGAAGTTCCTGAAAATGGGTTCAAAAGGTCTGGCAGCCTAACACCCGGATCACGCTTTCGTGGGGCGGGTTGGAAGCCCGGCCCGCGTCCACAATATTCACGAGAACCACAAGACAGGAGGGTTCCCCGTGGATTGGAAAGCATTTCTAGCTGAAACCGAAGGTAATATTGGACATCTGGCCAAGGACGTTCCGGCCACGATGAAAGGTTTCGGTCAGATGGGCACCGCGGCGAAAACCGACGGCGCGCTCAGCGAAAAGACCAAAGAGCTTATCGCCCTTGGCATCGCCATCTCGACCCGCTGCGACAGCTGCATTGGCTTTCATGTGCGGTCGCTGGTCCGTCTGGGAACCACGCTGGATGAGTTGAACGAGGCTCTGGCCATGGCGACCTATATGGGCGGCGGCCCGTCGCTGGCTTACAGCGCCAAGGCGCGCGAAGCCTACGAGCAGTTCAGCGCCTAGACCCTACCACAAGGTCCGTTCTGCACGCTCTGGCCAGGCGCGGTCATACTCCGCGCCGCCAAACTCGCCCGAGCTCATTTCCTTCAGAATGTCCCCGATGGTGGGCAGCGCGCCGCTCTGATCCCCGGTTCCCCACATCTTGGAGCGCATCAGGGCCTTCGCGCATTGCACATAGATCTCGTGAATGCGGAAGATCAGCACGGTGCGGGGGCGTTTGCCGGATTTCTCGAACCGGGCGCAAAAGGCGTCGTCTGCAGTGATGCGCGCCTCTCCGTTCACGCGGACCACATTGTCGGATCCCGGCACCATGAACATCAGAGACGCACGCGGGTCTTGGACAATATTGCGCAGGCTGTCGATGCGGTTGTTGCCGCTCCAATCCGGCATCGCCAGCGTGCGGGCGTCCAGTTCGGTCACCACCGGGCCATCATCACCGCGCGGGGTGCCATCGGTGCCGTCAGGACCAACCGTGGACAGAATGCAAAACTTCGAGGCCATGATCCATTGGCGATAGGTCGGCGTCAGTTCCTGCGCGACCTTGACCTGCGATCCCTTGCTGGGCGTTCCATATAGCGCCTCCAGCGCCTCTGTCGTATCGATGAAGTCCATTATCTCTCCAGCTTAAATCCAGCCTCTTCCATCAACGCGTCCGAGCCGCTTTCGACCACATCCTCGACCCGCTCCATGAATTCGTTCAGCTCAAGACCCGGTTCAATCGGGTCGTGGAATTCCAGAACCGCAAGCCCCGGATGGCGCATGATCCCATGGCGTTTCCAGAACACGCCCACATTGGTCGAGGCTGGAATAACGGTCTGCCCGGTTTCCCGATACAGAACCCCTGTGCCAACCTTATAGGGCTTCTTGGCCCCCGCCGCGACGCGTGTCCCTTGCGAGAAGATCACAAGCTGCCCCGGCTTCGACTGCCCATCCTTCACCGCGGCCACCATCTGCTTGATTGCGGCCCCCTTCTTGCCCCGGTTCACCGGGATCGAGTTGGTATAGATCGCGTAGATGTTGATGATCGGCGCCCATTTCAGCTGGCTTTTATAGATGAACTTTAGGCGCGGCAGGACCGAGGCCAGCAGCAGGATGTCGAAGAACGACTGGTGCTTCGCCGCGATCAGAACCTCGCCGGTTGGCACCTCGCCCCGGATTTCGCTTTTCAGACCGATCATCCAAGACGCGGTCCAACGGACCCAG
>CALJDH010000336.1 GCA_938023895.1 uncultured Aliiroseovarius sp. | reverse complement strand
TCGGTCACCGTGGTCGCCATGCCCATGCTGCTGGACCGCGAGGTTGATTTCGTGACCGCAATGCTGACATCCGTGCGCGTCGTCACGGCAAACCCGGTGACGATGCTAACATGGGCGGCGATAATCTCGGTCACCATTCTGCTGTCGCTGGCGTCTGCGTTCTTTGGCCTGATCTTCACGCTACCGATCCTTGGTCACACGACATGGCACCTGTATCAGCGAGCAGTGTCACCGGTGGGGGCGGGATCTTAAACGCTCCCCCACTCCCATGCCCCATAACCCAGACGAGGCCCCTTCCCTTCCACCGCAAAATCCCCCATCCTCTCGCCAACAGAACTTTGAGAAGAGCGTAATGAAGAACCTAGTTATTTTGGCAGGCGTTGCCGCGTTTGGGCTGTCGGGCTGTGTGACGCCCTCGGGTGCGGTAAATATGGATCCCAATCTGAAGAAACGCGTAACTCTGCCGCCCGATGTGGCCGAGACCGTGGCGCCGGGGCAGGATACCAGCGACCTTCGCGTGGATGCGCGGGATGGTTGTCTGATGTATCGGCACATCGGACCGGTCGAGACGACCTACATCCCACTGCGCACCAAGCAAGGTCGCGCAATCTGCATCAAGCAGGACGCATAAGCCCTGACCCTAAACAGAAACGGGCGGCCAGATGGGGCCGCCCGTTTTCGTTTATGGGATCCGGATCAGGCTGGGTACAGGTGCGCGGTCACGCCGGTTTCGACCTGATCATACAGTCCGATAATATGCGCCATGACCATCCGCACGCAGCCCGAGCTAGCACGCGACCCGATCGAGCGTGGCTGCGGCGAGCCGTGGATGCGCAGATAGGTGTCGCGACGACCTTCGTACAAATACAGCGCACGAGATCCGAGCGGGTTCGACGGGCCCCCGTCCATGCCGTCTTCGTATTTCTTATACTTGTGCGGCTCGCGCTCGATCATGTCCTTGGTTGGAATCCAGGTCGGCCATTTGGTTTTGCGTCCCACGGTATAGACACCGGGCTCGTACAGACCGCTGCGACCGATCGCGACGCCATAGCGCATCGCCGTGCCGTCATCGCGGATGTGATAGAGGTACCGCGCCACCGCATCCACGTGGATATCACCGGGCTTCAACCCGTCATTCGCCTGCACGATCCGCGGCAGCAAGCGCGGTTTCAAACCCCATGGGTTCGAGGTCATAGGGTCGTAGTTCGCAGGCGTCACGCGCGCGTCATAGCTGTTCCACATGGCTGAATTGGACACCGGGCGACGCTTGACCTCGACCGGGGCCGCTGGTGCGGCGGGTTCGGGTGTGACCTCGGGTGTCGCGGTCTCTTGCGCCAGCAAGGGCGACGCGATGGGGCCGGAAAACATCGTGGCCGTCGTAATGACGAAATGGCGGCGGGTTAGCATTGGCGGTCCTCGTATAAGAATGAATCACTCGTCGAACTCTTCCACACTACCTACGGTTTTGCGCAAAACCAGTCAAAAGCGCGTGTGCAGGGGTAGCTCCTATGTCGTTTCAAAAGCCTCGTCACGGACACGTTGCTCACGTAAGCCGTTTCAACAATTTCATTCGCTTCAGTATGAACCTTTGCCAGCGATTTACGCCATAATAGCGTCGAAACAACTCCCGCGAATTGCCTTTCTGAAAAGCGCGACGTGCCGCATCATACTGCGCGAAACGCGAAACTCCGACAGGGCCCATGTTGGTGCTCCCCGAAAGGCGGCCCTGCCATTTCTCTTGCCAGCGTCCAAGGCTGATCGCATCGAAATGCACCAGATGCCAGTCGTGTTGAGATTGGATGGAACGTGGTAAATATGGAACGCGCTTTCCCTCAAACATAGACAGGTGACTGGTCGAGCTTTCGGGATAGGCCCCACGGCGCAAAAAGTGCTTACCCATACTATGTCCGGCCACGCCTTTGGCCATCCCACGCCAGTCTCTTCCATAAATCAGCATCGCAGCAAGGATCCGCAGCTTCTCTCCGGCATTGCCTTTCAGGCGTTTTCGTGTGCCAAAGCTGAAGCGTTCATAGGTGCAGCCATAGGGTTTCGTAATGTCGTCTTCCGGACCCCAGACGGCTTCTGAATTCTTCAGCCGTACGCCTTTCATGTCATCAGGTAGCTGCGCCAAGGCAGCCCCGATTGGGCGATCGCCTATGATGAATTCGTCAGCGTCGCAAAAGAACAGCCAGTCAGACGTGTTCATTGCAATAGTACGATCGCGAAGTGCCTCTTGCTTTTGAGGAAGCGAGGGCACGGCTTCATTTGGATAGGCCTCTTTCCAGAACGCATCATCGCACCCCTGCACTGTCACGAAATCGGATGGCGTCAGCGCCTTAGCCACCTCATCCGAGACCTCTTTCGTGTCGTCGATGTACAGAAAGATATGCTCGGCACCAGCGTGTTGGTAATGCTCGACGAAGGTACGCAGAACAGGCACGCTTTCGCGCGCACAAAGCGTGACCGAGAAGCTGTCGATACTGTCATCTTTGGCAATTTCATCACGAAAGTCAGCTGTGAACATTCGGGGTATTCCTGCTCGTAGTGCTTTTCGGATTTCTACCTGAGTGTGTACAGTTTCCCAACACCCAAGCGGGCTTAAACGAAAAAAGCCCCCACCTTGCGGCAGGGGCTTTCTTTATCGGGTCAAGCCGACGATCACAGTCCGGTGGACACGTCGATCGTGTTACCCTCTTCCAGGGTCACATAGGCTTTCTTGACGTCTTTACGCTTACCGATCTGACCGCGGAAGCGCTTGACTTTACCCTTGGTGATGGTCGTGTTGACGGCTTTCACCTTCACGCCAAACAGGGCTTCAACAGCTTCTTTGATCTGCGGCTTGTTCGAGTCGATAGCGACTTCGAAAACCACGGCGCCGTTCTCCGAAGCCATGGTGGCTTTTTCGGTGATGATCGGCTTGCGGATCACGTCATAGAGTGCAGCTTTATCGGTCATTTCAGGCGAGCCTCCAGAGCTTCGACACCTGCTTTGGTGAGCACCAGGGTGTCACGCTTCAGGATGTCATAGACGTTGGCGCCCATGGTCGGCAGGATGTCCAGGCCTTCGATGTTCTTTGCAGCACGTGCAAAGTTCTCGTTCACCTCGGCACCGTCGATAACCAGAGCACGTTTCCAGCCCAGGTCTTTGACCTGTTTGGCCAGTGCGGCGGTTTTACCTTCCGAGGCAGCGTCTTCGATCACAACCAGTTCGCCAGCTTGCGCTTTGGCGGACAGGGCGTGCTTCAGACCCAGCTTGCGGAATTTCTTGGTCAGGTCGTGGCCGTGCGAACGCGGGGTCGGACCTTTGTAGATACCACCTTTGCGGAAGATCGGTGCGTTACGGTCACCGTGACGTGCGCCGCCGGTGCCCTTCTGGCGATAGATCTTCTTGGTCGAATAGGAAGTTTCCGAACGCGTCTTTACCTTGTGGGTACCAGCCTGCGCGTTGTTGCGCTGCCAGCGGACCACGCGGTGCAGAATGTCTGCGCGCGGCTCAAGGCCGAACAGGGCCTCGTCCAGATCAACCGAACCGGCTTTGCCGCCGTCAAGTTTGATTACATCAAGTTTCATGCTTCACCACCTTCCGCAGGGGCTTCTTCAGCCGGTGCTTCGGTTGCAGCCGATTTCAGAGCAGCCGGGAACGGAACGTTCTCGGGCAGCTTCTTTTTCACGGCGTCCTTAACGGTGACCCAGCCACCCTTCGAGCCGGGGACAGCGCCCTTGATGAACACCAGGCCACGATCGGCATCGGTCTTCACGACTTCCAGGTTTTGAGTGGTCACACGAACCGAACCCATGTGGCCGGCCATTTTCTTGCCTTTGAAAACCTTACCGGGATCCTGACACTGACCAGTCGAACCGTGCGAACGGTGGCTGATCGAAACACCGTGTGTCGCGCGCAGACCGCCGAAGTTGTGACGCTTCATGGCACCGGCAAAGCCTTTACCAATCGAAGTGCCTGCAACGTCGACCTTCTGACCTTCAACATAGTGCTCGGCCGAGATCTCTTCGCCAACGGCGATCAGGTTTTCAGCCGGAACGCGGAACTCGACCAGTTTGCGCTTGGGGGCAACGCCAGCTTTGGCGAAGTAGCCGCGCATCGGCTTCGAGGTGCGTTTGGCTTTTGCTTCACCGGCACCCAGCTGAACGGCGGTATAACCGTCGGTCTCTTCGGTGCGGTTGGCAACAACCTGCAGGTTTTCAAGTTGAAGAACGGTCACAGGGATCTGCTTGCCGTCTTCCATGAACAAGCGGGTCATGCCCACTTTTTTCGCGATAATACCAGAGCGCATCTGTGATACCCTCCTTAGACCGAGATCTGGACGTCAACGCCAGCAGCCAGGTCGAGCTTCATCAGCGCGTCTACGGTCTGCGGGGTCGGGTCGACGATGTCGAGCAGACGCTTGTGCGTGCGGATCTCGAACTGGTCGCGGGATTTCTTGTCGATGTGAGGACCACGGAGAACCGTGAACTTCTCGATCTTGTTCGGCAGCGGGATGGGGCCGCGAACGTTTGCACCGGTCCGTTTGGCAGTGTTGACGATCTCTTGCGTGGACGCATCCAGCACGCGATAGTCAAACGCCTTCAGACGGATACGAATGTTTTGACTTGTCATAGCATTCGCCCTTTCAGGCAGAGAGTTGATAGGACGACAGCTGGCTCATTCCAACTGCCCTCGTCGAACCCAAGGAAAACGAAAAGCGGGACCGAATCCCGCCACTGCCGCTTTCCCCAGCGAACTCGCGCGTAATAGAGGGGTTTTGGGGGTGTGGCAAGGGGTAAACCCACATTCCCCCTGAAACGCAAAACGCGGCCCTCAGACAAGAGCCGCGTTTCAAAACTGTATTCGAAAAGGCTTATGCCAGTTCGATGTTCACAGCCGACTCGCGACCGTCACGGCCTGCTTCTACGTCGAATGTTACTTTCTGGTCGTCGGCCAGACCGGTCAGGCCCGAACGCTCAACAGCCGAGATGTGTACAAACACGTCTTTGCCGCCAGTTTCAGGTGCGATGAAGCCGAAGCCTTTAGTAGAGTTGAACCATTTTACGGTGCCATTGGCCATATCCGTAGTCTCCTATTTGATTTGCCGCTCGCGGAAGTGCAGCGGCCTGGCGAGGTCGGTCTGGATCGAAAGACTGAGCGCCA
>CALJDH010000335.1 GCA_938023895.1 uncultured Aliiroseovarius sp. | reverse complement strand
AATCCGTCCAAGGTGATAGAGCGTCACGGCCAGCCCGATCGTGCCATGCCCACACATGCCAATCACCGCGCCCGCGTCGAAATAGATCACGCCGGTCACGCAGCTTGGGTCCACCGGTTCGACCAGCAAAGCACCAACCATCGCGGGCTGACCGCGTGGCTCGAGCATGACGGACAGATAAAAATCCTCATGTTCATCGGCCAACGTCTGGGCGCGCTGGGCCAAGGGGCCGATGCCCAGATCGGGGCCTCCGTTCAGGATGACGCGCGTGGGTTCGCCACCAGTGTGGCTGTCGACAATATCCATGAGATCTTAAACCGAAATGTCAGGGGACATACGCGGGCGAATGGGTGTGAAACCCGCCAGCCCGGCCGCGCCCATACTTTGTGCGAGAAACGTATGGGCGACGGCCGGGGCTGGGCCAAAAACATCAAAGTTTCCTTCGATGTGCAGACGCGCAGTCAATTTGCGCTTGGCACCTTCCATCTGTAGGTCGTCATTGAAACCGTTTTGCCGTGTCCGTGGGGTGGATGGCACGGCGCATTCTTCTTGATGGAGCGCTGCCGCGCAGGGTGTAACGCCTGCATAAGCGCCCCCTTTGGATACCAGATGGTATCCAGTCAAAGGGGAGAGCCCTCCATTGTTTGAGATATCCTGATTCATTGACGGCTATTCGATAGAAGGCAGGCTGCCCGCGAGTGGTGATTTCACCCTAATGTATCTTGGATCCAAAAATCTAGCGAAATTGTGGCGGCGCCCTGCAATTGCACGTCGTGGTTGTGCGGCGCGCGGGCATGGCAGTTAGCCTCCGAACCCTGCCAAGCCTCCGAACGACCCAATCGCCCCGGTCAGGATCGGCGAGACGATGGCAATGATCGCCTTCAGCGCGTCCAGTGTTGCGATGCGCTGAATATCAAAGCCCGCAACGTCCTTCGCCAGTTCGTGTTTCCCGGCGGCATCGACCGCATCGTGAAAGGAATCAATGCGGACCTTCAGGATTAGACTGACAGGCAGATAGTAGGACAGGATCAGGATCGAGTAGGTGACGCCCCGATAGATCGACAACGAACTGACCAGTTCGGCATGGGCTTTGCGCATATCGTCATTCAGGATCGCGTCTCCGGGCCACGACATCCACGACAGCATCAGCACCATCCCGGTCGTCAGCAAGATGCCCGAGCAATAGAGATAGCGCTGCGTGGCTTCCTGTGCGGTTTTCAGGATGCGGGCCTCGGTTCCAAGGTCCGGATGGACCGACCGGCCGACATGTGCGGGGCGGGACAGGGCCAGCACCATCCCGGCAATCACCGCGCCCGCCGACAGCGACGTCAGGATGTTCGCGCGGTCCAACAGGTAATCCATCGCAAAATAGGCGCCCTGCTGGTCGCAGTTGTTAGGCAGGCTCCCCCAGTCTTCACATCCCGACAGGCTGGCCGGGATCATCAAGGCGTGGAACAGGTTTTCCCCAAGAAGGGCTTGGCTTTCGAAGCCCGCTGGCATCCAGTCGGGTTCAAAGGTCGAAAAGCTGAGCGACACGGCGATGATCCCCAAGATGCCCACCAGTGTGGTCAGGATCGATCTGTGTGTGTGACGCGAGTACAGCTCGAATACGAAAATCGCCGTGACCGAGACGGTCGCCCCGCCAAAGAAGAACAGGGCGGCCAAAAAGCGATAGCGTGCGCTAAGTTCGATCAGGCGGGACTGGTCTTTCAGCTCCAATCCTTCAAGATGCAGCGTGGTGTCCCCGAACGTGCCCAGCAGATACTCGGACACGATCAGAACAACGACGGGCAGCAGCATGATCAGCAAGTATCGCGGATCAATTTGCAGCTTGGATGTGTCCATTGCACGCGCCATCACAGCCCCCGCTCAGCCCAGATCAATGTCTGCGATCAGTGTCTTACGCGTGTCCGCCAACTTGTCGCGGATGATCTCGCGCACATCGGCATAGATTACCGGGCTAAGCGCAAGTTTCTGGGCAGACAGCCAGTATTGCAGCTCGTTCTTGCCCCAGGTCACGAACAACAGGTTTTGCTTGCGATCCTTGTAGGTGAAGTTGAACGCACCCAAGGCCATGCTGATCACCTCGCCCGAGGCCTCGGCGCTGCCGATCTGGAAGTTGCCACCAGTGGACGATGAGGTCTCGAAGTCGAAAAGCTTGATCTTGCCGTCGTCCTGCGTCAGCCCGCGCAGTGCTTCGATCGCGCTTTCGACGATGCTGAACTGGTTGCCCGTCGCAACCTGCGCCAGTGTGGCCAGAATGACCTGATCAAAGCTGCCATTGCCCTTCATCCTCTGGCTGGCCTCGAACGGGGCGGCTTCGCGGCTCCACCCCATCAGGCTCATCAGATCCATGTATTTCACGAACCACGCGGCGCGGTCTTTCACCGGGTCAAAGACGGCATCTGCGGCGCGCTGGGCGAAGAGGGTCGACAGCAGTACGTCCTCTTTTTGCAGTGGGGTCAGGTTGTCGACGAACGAGATCACGCTGGACGCATTCACCGCCGACTGAAGCGCCTGCTGGGCGGTGGCGTTGGTGGTGCTTGGGTCGAACTCCTCGGACGATCGCGACGTGGATTCGGCAAAGGCCGAGTGGACCGTACCGTCCGGAGCTGAGCGGGGTTTGGCCAGAACAGTCGCGAACAGTGTCGCGATGCGGTCCGCCAGATCCAGCTTACCTGTTGGGCTGTGAACCACAGGCGCTGCGCCCGGATCAACCGGCAGAAGTGGAGATTCTGCAGGCAGTGCTGCGTCCCGGAACGCGGGTGGCCACGTGGCGTTGGAGCCGCGTGTGTCGATATGGGTGAAACTGTTGTAGCGGCCAATCCCGCCGGTAAAGAACCCTTCCTTGTCGCGCAGCCAACGCAAGGCCGTGGCGACCTGCGGCGCGTCCATGCCCGAGACTTTGAAGTCCAGCGCCCGGAATGCCATGTGCTGGCTGGACTTCGCTCCACCGATGCACTGGTTATAGGCTGGCCCGCGATAGGCGTTGGTGATCGCAATCGGCTTGCCCAGACGATCCCGCAGGTGATCCAGCACCTGCGCTGTCTTGGCGATGTTCCCCCACAGGTTGCGCGATGGGAACAGGTTTTTCCCCTGACACGCCCCGCCGGGGGTGCTGTGCCCGCCACCCAGAACTAGAAACTCGTCGGTCGAGAAATTGCGCAGTCCAAGCGACCGGATGAAGGCGTCGAACGCGGCATAGTCCGGCCAGTTCAACGCGGCAGTCGAGTCGCGGAATCCCGCGCCGCGTGCCTTGGCATCAAGGATTGCGCGGACCTCGCTGTCAGGGATCTGGTCGTTCTCGTCGCCTTCCTCATCCTCGGGGCTGGCGCGAGAGGGACGTGCGACGGGATCAGCAACGGCGGCGTGCCCTCGCGTGGGTAGCAAGGTGAAGGGCCGGTCCGTGACAAAGCTCGGCTCTTTCAGCAGCGCCTCGAACAGTTGAGGGGTTTGGCTGTCGCTGTTGATTTCAGCGTCGATGGCAATCCGGAAGGATCGATAATCGCCTTTGAACGCACCATCCGACCAGACCTTCAAAAGCGCGCCGGTGAAGGCACCGTTTTGCGGGCCGTCCATTGCGAACTGTTCATCTTTACAGGCGCCAAGGTTCAGGACCGAGGCTTGGATCGGGCTGGACAGCGGCGACGTCATGACGCTTTCCTTCAGCGCGCTATAGGACTTCGATGCCTCGCGATAAGCCGCTTCATTCGCACGCCAAACGCGGTCTTCGATATGCAACGGCATTGCCCGCACGTTTGGATTTGGTGACATCGGACGACCAAACAGGGTCGTCGGCGCGCCGGGGCCAAACCGGATCATGGAACCCGAGTGACAGGTGTCTGGTACGACCAGCACCCGCATGCCCGCGCGGAACTTTGTCCACAGCATGTAAAGCTCGTCATCGGCGATCTGGAAATCGTAAAGACACAGGGTCTCGTCCATCTTTTCGTCGCCATCATGGTCTTCGTCCTGATTGAAATCAGGCACCCGACCGCCGTGGCCTGAGACGGTGAGCAGGAACATATCGCCTGCGCTAAGTTCAGCCGCGGCGCGTTCGATTTCGGCCACGACGTTTTGCCGTGTGGCGTCGGTGGTCAGAAGACGGGTGGGGGTGAATCCCTCGGCCTCGGCCAAGGCTTCCATGTCCAGCGCGTCGGCTTCGCAGGCGTTTAGCTTGCCGTCCCAGCCGTCGTAATGGGCCGGGTCCACCAAGTTCAGACCCACATGCAGAGACATGCCCTTGGGCGTACCGCCTGCAATTACAGGGCTGGGGTGGATGTCCGCCTCAAGATCGCTGGCCAGACCGAACGGCCCGCTGATGACGGGGGGCGTGTCGATGCGGTCTGCCGCGATCTTCTTGATCTCGGCCTCGAACTTCTTCGCGACCTTGCCATAGCCGGTGTCGTCTGGATGCAGTTCGTCAAACCAGTTCTCGTCCGCGACCGTGTTGCGACAGTCGATATAGCTGGTGTTCGGCACGGACTGCGCCAGCCGCCGCAGACGGCGATTAAAGGCGTCCATCATCTCGATCGCGATATCGCGCTGTAGTTTCTTGTCGACGATCTCTTGCTCTTCCATCGGAGCACCCAGCCAGCGGCCCCCATCCGGGATCGGATAGTCATAGCCGTGGCACAGCACGCTGACATGCGGGAAGTGCTGTTGTACGTCCCTAAACATGCGCCCGTAATTGTGGATCGCGTCGTCCAAAAGCGTGTGGAACGAGGGCAGCAGATAGTCCGCGGGCTTCAGTGTCGGGTCGTATTTCTCTAGATGCGAGGCCAGCGCCCCACCGGCGACCAGATCATTGCCGCCGCCGGACAGAAGCAAGATCTCGCCCTTCTCGTCATCAAGCGCGTTCAGGTATTCCTGCTTGTCCGCCATCTTCTTCAGAAGATCGCCCGCCGCACCCAGTGAAAACACCGCATAGGGCTTCATCAGGTAATCAATCGTGTCACGCAGACGTACTGGATACTGAAACCAGCTGTCCCCTTCGGACACGATGATGGGACCGGAATAGCCTTCCTTCAGCTTGTCGCGGAACATGCCCTGCCGCCGCGCCCGTGAGATCCAGTTGAAAAAGTTCATCGCCGCCGCCGTGCGCGCCCGGGCATCCGGCCCTTCAGGCAGTTCGACCGTCTCTGGGTTCAACTTGAACATCGGGTTGAACGCCCCCGAGTTCTCTTCATCCAGAATGAAATACTTGGCCAGGTCCTCTTCCGCGACGTTGGGATCCGCCATTTGGGACATAAGCTGTTCGACTGAGATTTTGGCCATCGGTCTTCTCCTTTGTCAGGTCACGTGTTTCTGAAATCCTCTGATGCACTCGAAAATACTGGTGGTGATGGTCGGGTCGGCATTCAGGTCGGTCTGCTGAATGCGCTCAAGATCGTGTTTCTGGTCGTGGATGCGGTTCAGGCGAAAGATCGCGCCGCTGGCGACCGCCGCGTCGTTGTCGACAAGGCTGGCCATGCCCAGAAAGGGGCGCGCTTTCAGATAGGCGCCTGCGTCCGGCGTGTCGGTGCCGCGCGGTAGGGGATAGCGGTCTTCGAACGCGTTCGAGACCAAATGCAAAACGGATTTTCCGTAGGCGCCGAAGCAGACGCGGTCCTCGAGTTCCTCAGTAGGGACATAGATCCGGGCGGGCACATCGTCGGCGGCGCGCAATAGCGGTTGCACCACGGGGCCGCGGGCACGGCTTTTGCTGTGACGCGCGGGGTCCAACACGCCGTTCATCTGTGCAATCCGGGGCAGAAGGACGTTCTGCGCGCGCGGCAATCCAATGGCCGGGTGCACCAGATGCATCGTGTCGAACCATGTCTCGCGGAAATCCACGCCGGGACGCGAGAACGGCGGCGGCATGTCGGGCTGCAGCAGGGACAGCATCTCGTGTACCATCAACACGCCCGCGCCCTCGGCGACGATATGCAGTTCGCAGCCGGTTTTTTCTTTCAGGTCCAGCAGGCTGTGCAGGAAGTCCCCGACGATCCCGGTTTTCGAATAGCTGCGGTCGTGATGCTGCTCAAACGGCAACTCGCCAGTGCCTTTCAGCGCACGCATGGCGCTCATTTCAATATCCCGCCAGAAAGCCCGCCCGACGCCGCGCACGCGGTTTTCGATCAGCTCGTCCAGATGCTCGGCGGTGTCCCCGGCTTGCTCGGTGCAGCTGTCAAAAAGGCTCGCCAGCACCTCCAGCGACTTCTCGACGAAGCTGTTGCACCAGAAGATCGAGTACGGGTACAGACCCATCGACTTGATCGCATTTTTGCGCGCGACGGCGGCGGAAAAGGCAGGCTTGATGCCTTCCAAACTGCCGGGGATCCATAACAGAACCCCGCGATATTTGTTGGGATCGTCCGGGGCGGCCGTAGGGTCTAGCTTAGGGGCAAGGTGCGCCTGCGTACGGGACCACCCGTCTTTGAAGGACGGATAAGAGCCGGTCGAAACGTGATAGCCGTCATCCAGATGCATGTAGTGGCCGACCAGCTCGAAACACGGAGTCGAACCGGACCGGATCTTGCCAATCGTACCCTTGGTGCCTTTCTCGCCCACTGACGCGCCAAAGGCGGCGGGGGCGGGAACGCCCAGACGCAGCACCCAGCCGTCAATGACATTGCGCGCCCAGTCGTCATAGCTCCACAGCCCGATCCCGGCCTGACCGAGATAGCCGCCCCAGTCGGCCCCCCACGAGTTCAGCACGTGAAAGCCGTGTTCGTCATATCCCGTCAGCACAAAGGCATGTGTGCCCAGCTTGCCCTGCGCAGGTGGCCAGCCAATCGCCCCACTGTTTTGCGGCGTGGCCTGTAGCCAGCCGTCATGGATGTTCGCGCTGACCAGAACGGCCTGCGCGTCGTTCAGTGCCGCATGAAAATGGTTCAGGACCGAGGCCAGCCGGAAGTACGCCCCCAGCCCGATATCGCGGGCATGTCGGGCCTGCGCCACGCTGGTGAAGCG
>CALJDH010000334.1 GCA_938023895.1 uncultured Aliiroseovarius sp. | reverse complement strand
ATAGAGGATATCAACCAGCAGGTTGATCACGACGAACATCACCGAAATCATCATCAGATATGCGGCCATGACCGGGATATCGACGAACTGAATTGCGTTGATGAACAGAAGCCCAAGGCCGGGCCACTGAAAGACGGTCTCAGTGATGATCGCGAAGGCGATGATTGCGCCCAGTTGCAGACCGATGACGGTGATGACCGGGACCATCGTGTTCTTCAGCGCGTGGCGAAAGTTGATCACCCGCTCGCTCAGACCGCGTGCGCGGGCAAAGCGGATATAGTCTTGGCGCAGCACTTCCAGCATTTCCGAGCGCACCAGACGCATGATCAGCGTCATTTGATAGAGCCCCAGCGTAATCGCGGGCAAGATCAGCGCCTTGCGGCCAGATTCCGTCAGGAAGCCGGTGGTCCAACCACCGATCTCGACCACCTCACCGCGGCCAAAGCTGGGCAGCCAGCCAAGCTCAACAGAGAACAGATAGATCAGCAGGATCCCGATCAGGAAGGTCGGCAGGGACACCCCGATCAGCGAGGCAGACATGATGAAATGGGCGGCGAAGCCGTCGCGGCGAATGGCGGTGAACACACCCAGCGCAATCCCCATCACAACGGCGAAAATCGCTGACAGCGCTGCCAGCTCAAGCGTGGCGGGTGCGCGTTCCATGATGATCTCGGACACTTCGCGGCCCTGACGGTAACTGACGCCAAAATTGCCCTGGGCCGCTTCGTTCAGGAATTTGAAGTACTGCACGGGGATCGGCTTATCGAGGCCAAGTTGCGCGCGCAGACGCTCGACGTCTTCCATGGTGCGTTCCTGACCCAGCATGTTGTCAATCGGGTCACCCACGAAGGTGAACATGGAAAACGCAATTGCGCCGGTGATGACCAGAACCAGAATAGACTGGAACACGCGTTTTAAGATGAATGGCAGCATCGCAGAGGCTTTCTTGTGCCAGCACGCGCGAGCGTCGCGCGTTGAATTGACGGGTCACGAAAGGGTGCCGGGGCAAGGGGATCCCTGCCCGGCAGAAATGGGCCGCCCGCATCAGACAGGCGGCCCAGATCGGTTACTTCATGGTGAAGAACTTGACGCGGGGCTGATCTTCGGGATCAACCTCGATGCCAACGTTATCGGCCATACCCCAGTTCAGAACCTGGTGGTGGATCGGGATATACAGCTGTTCGTCCTGAACAACGCGCCAGATGCTGGCGATGTCCGCATTACGGGCGTCCAGATCGGTGTTCGAGGCCAGCGACTTGATCGTGGCGTTCAGGTCCGCGTTGTTGAAGCCGGTACCGTTCCAGGTGCCGATATCGCTTTCACGACCGTGAACCAGGAAGTTGAAGATGTACTCGGAATCGTAGGTCGGAACACCCCAGCCCAGCATGTAGAAGTCGGTCTTGCCGTCGGTGATCTTCGGGAAGTGCTGTGCCTTCGGAATGGCGTCCAGGTTCACCGTGATGCCGATCTGACCCAGCATGCCAACTGCTGCCTGACAGATCGCTTCATCGTTGATGTAACGGTCGTTCGGGCAGTCCAGACGGATCGAGAATCCGTCGCCGTAGCCAGCTTCGGCCATCAGCGCCTTGGCGCCATCCAGATCGGTGGTGCTTTCGCCGTCCATTGCGGCGGTCCAGCCGTTCACGAAGGGCGGTGCGATCATGCCAGCAGGCTGCGATTGGCCACGCATAACAACCTGACGGATGGCGTCGCGGTTGATCGCCATCGACATCGCTTTACGCACGCGCACGTCTGCCAGCGGGTTCTTGCCTTCGACGTTGTCGGCTTCGATGTCATCCGCGCCTTGGTTCATACCAAAGAAGATCACGCGGTTCTGCGGGGCCTGCTTGACCATCAGACCATCGGCGCTGTCCACACGGGCCAAATCCTGCACCGGCATGTCCTGAAGGAAGTTCACCTCGCCCGACAGAAGGGCGGCAACACGGGTCGCGGCGTTCTGGATCGGGGTGTAGATGATCTCGCTGACTTCCATCGGGAAGTCGTTGCGACCCCAGTACTCTTCGTTGCGCACCATGACGGTTTTCACGTCGGGCTCGCGGCTGACCAGACGATAGGCGCCGGTGCCGTTCACGTTGGTGGTCGCAAAGGTGATCTCGCCACCTTCGAAGTCCTGCACGTTGACGGTGTTGTTGGCTTCGGTCCAACCCTTGTCCATCATGAACAGGTTGGTCAGGTTCGACGGCAGGATCGGGTTCGGACCGCTGGTCTCGATCTCGACCGTGTGGTCGCCGACAGCGCGCACGGCGGTGATCGAACCAATCAGTTCTTTCATATCCGAGTTCGGCTGCTTCGCACGCTCAAAGCTGAACACCACGTCTTCTGCGGTGAAGTCGGCGCCATCGTGGAACTTTACACCTTTGCGCAGGTTGAACACCCATACGTTGGGGTTGTCAGCGCTGGGGGCCCAGTCGGTGGCCAGTGTCGGAACGAATGCACCGCTGGTGTCGCGGATAATCAGCGGCTCATACATCTGGTGACGCATGGTATGGCTGGGGCCTTCGTTCTGCGAATGCGGATCCAACGTCAGAGCGTCGCCCGCCCGTGCCCATTTCAGGGTTTCGGCGTTGACCATGGCGGTTGAAGATACAAGCGCCGCAACCGCCAGGATTGCTGAAGATTTTTTCATAATGACCTCGCTGTCAGTAAGTGTTGTCTGCAAGCTGTTGTATTTGTTTGTTTTGACCACAAAATTCGGCAAAGAAGCACTCTTTGATTTCGAGGGGTATTTGTTTGTTAAACAAGGTTCGCCCCGTCTAAGTGTTTGCCGCATCTCTTGCAGACTTGCAGGTGTCGCTCCGCCATCGTTTGGCGTCGCACTGCAGGGACACTAGAAAAAATTGTTAGCGGGCACAATAATAATTTTTGTCACCGCAAAACTTCACTACCAGAAGTAGCTAACCCGCGTGAGAGAAGGCGCGCACTATTGGCTGGTCGACAAACCAGGCGAGGTTACCAGCTTCTGATTTGTGGATCCGAAAATCGGCTCTGGACCGTTTTCTTCGAGGACAAATTCTCGGCTTTCCGGATTTGCCTCAAGTCGATATTGGGAATCGAACGGCATCACTGCTGTACCGCAGGGCCACAGTGAACCGGAGCAGGCTCAGATTTTCGCCGGCTGGATTATAAGCTACACTCTTATGTGTGGAGGGAATCTGAACATGCCAGATATTTTGACACCTGAAGAGCGCCAGGAACTCCTCCTGCCTCTGGGAGAGATTGGTTGGAGCGCTGTCTTGGACCGTGATGCAATCCGGAAAGTCTATATCTTCCCAAATTTTGTTGAGGCTTGGGGCTGGATGTCCCGCGTCGCATTTTGGTGTGAGAAGTGGAATCATCATCCAGAATGGCTCAATGTCTACCGATCGGTTGATGTCACGTTGACGACGCATGACGTCGACGGCCTGACGAGTTTGGATGTTAAGCTGGCGAAGAAAATGGACACACTTGCGAACGCATCGACTTCTACAAGCTATCAATCGGATCTATCGGAACCGATCGCCTGCCTGTGTCATCCGGATGCGCGCCGGTGAAAACAATGCGTTAAATGACTGATCGCGCCAAGCTGCAGCAAGCTTGCACTTGATGGTCTGAACAACAGTTCCAATCCACATTTGTTAACTCACATGGGACTTGCCGCTCGCGGGCATAGCGATTGGCCTGCATTTGGCTCTCTGAAACGACTGAACTGCGCAGCGAGACCACGCTTCATTGGTCACACGCCCGATCCCTTCGGGCTCTCTTCGGTACGGGCCCGTGCGTAGAAGAGGGGACCAATGATGATGTTGCCCGCACTTGATGACGTGAGCGATTTCGGCCGTGAAGACCTGATCAAGGCGTGGCGAGATCTCCACGGGGTGCTGTCTGACTAATGCGAACTAGTCTCAGCCAGGACAGTATCACTGTCCCTATTCCGTGCAGATCCCGTGCCACTCGGTCAGAGCGGCGGTACGATTTTGCTTGAAATGATCTCGTTTTGAGAGGCTACGCTCCTTGTTGAACTGGTTAAAAACCGACGAGTGGACGGAGACGAATTTCAGCGGAAAACAACGGACCAAATCTGTTCCACCAAAACCAGATGGTCTCGTGGCTCACATCGACGCCTCGCTCATGCAGCAGGTCTTCGACTTTTCGAAGCGACGGCGGAAGGCGAACATAGATCATCTCCGCCAGACGGATAATACCAAGGCTGGTTTTGAATTAGCGAAAACGTGAGCGTTTG
>CALJDH010000333.1 GCA_938023895.1 uncultured Aliiroseovarius sp. | reverse complement strand
GTGGCTGTCAGCTTGTTCCTGTAATGTTCTAACTTTTCGATTGTCTCGCCGCGGCCTTTGCCCTAACCGTTAGGGAAGTGTGAATTGGGGGTCAGAATGGCCGAGCTGAAAGAAATCCAGGTCCGCGGCGCGCGCGAGCATAATCTGAAGTCGATCGACGTGGATATCCCGCGCGACAAGCTGGTGGTGATCACCGGTCTGTCGGGGTCTGGTAAGTCCTCTTTGGCATTCGATACGATCTATGCGGAAGGGCAGCGGCGCTATGTCGAAAGCCTGTCGGCCTATGCGCGCCAATTCCTTGATATGATGGAAAAACCCGATGTGGATCACATCGCGGGGCTGTCTCCGGCCATCTCGATCGAACAGAAAACGACGTCTAAAAACCCGCGCTCGACCGTGGGGACCGTGACCGAGATTTACGACTATCTGCGCTTGCTGTTTGCCCGCGCAGGGACGCCGTATTCGCCCGCCACAGGTTTACCCATCGAAGCGCAGCAGGTGCAGGATATGGTGGACCGCGTGATGGCGATGGAGGACGGCACCCGCGCCTATCTACTCGCCCCCATCGTTCGCGATCGGAAGGGTGAATATCGTAAGGAATTTCAAGAGCTTCAGAAGAAGGGCTTCCAGCGCGTCAAAGTGAATGGCGAGATGTACGAGCTGGACCAGCCGCCCACGCTGGATAAGAAGTACCGTCACAATATCGATGTTGTTGTGGATCGTGTGGTCGTGCGCGAAGGGATGGAGCAACGTCTGGCGGACAGTTTCCGCACCGCGCTGGATTTGGCAGACGGGATCGCCCATTTCGAAACCGCTCCACGCGAGGGGGATCCAGAAGTCATCACTTTTTCGGAAAACTTTGCCTGCCCAGAAAGCGGCTTCACGATCCCCGAAATTGAGCCGCGTCTGTTTTCCTTTAACGCGCCCTTCGGAGCATGTCCGGACTGTGACGGGTTGGGCAAAGAGCTGTTCTTCGATGAACGCCTCGTGGTGCCGGATGCGACGTTGAAGGTCTATGACGGGGCGCTGGCCCCGTGGCGAAAAGGCAAGTCACCGTATTTTCTGCAAACGATTGAATCGATTGCGAAACATTACGAGTTCGACAAGAACACGCCGTGGAAAGATCTGCCTGCTCATGTGCAGCAGGTGTTCCTGTATGGCTCGGGCGAAGAAGAGATCAAGTTCCGCTTTGACGAGGGTGGACGGGTCTACGAAGTGACGCGCAGCTTCGAAGGCGTCATCCCCAATATGGAGCGCCGCTATCGCGAGACGGATTCGAACTGGATTCGCGAAGAATTCGAACGCTATCAGAACAATCGCCCCTGTGGCGCCTGTGGCGGTTACCGCCTGCGGGACGAGGCCTTGGCGGTGAAGATCGGGTCGGGCGATGCGCTATTGCATGTAGGGCAGGTGGTCGAGATGTCGATCCGCGAGGCCTTGGCTTGGGTCGAAGACGCCCCCAACCATCTGAGCGTGCAGAAGAACGAGATCGCGCGCGCCATTCTAAAGGAAATCCGCGAACGTCTGGGGTTCCTGAACAATGTCGGGCTGGAATATCTGACACTCAGCCGGAACTCGGGCACACTGTCGGGTGGCGAAAGCCAGCGGATCCGCTTGGCTAGCCAGATCGGCTCGGGCCTGACGGGCGTGCTTTACGTGCTCGACGAGCCGTCGATCGGCCTGCACCAGCGCGACAATGACCGGCTGCTGACCACGCTGAAAAACCTGCGCGATCAGGGCAATACGGTGATTGTTGTAGAGCATGACGAGGAAGCCATTCGCGAGGCCGACTACGTTTTTGATATTGGCCCGGGGGCAGGTGTTCATGGCGGTGAAGTCATCGCCCACGGCACGCCTGCGGATATTGAGGCCTGTGAGAACTCGATCACCGGGCAGTATTTGACTGGAACGCGTGAAATCTCGGTGCCGGCCAGGCGACGCAAGGGTAACGGCAAGAAGATCACCGTGAAGAAGGCGACGGGCAACAACCTGCAGAACGTCACGGCGGATTTTCCTTTGGGTAAGTTCGTCTGCGTAACGGGTGTGTCGGGTGGGGGTAAATCCACGCTGACCATCGAGACCTTGTTCAAGACCGCCTCGATGCGATTGAACGGCGCGCGCCAGACGCCTGCACCCTGCGAGACGATCAAGGGGCTGGAGCATCTGGACAAGGTGATCGACATCGACCAGCGCCCTATTGGCCGCACGCCGCGCTCAAACCCCGCGACCTATACCGGCGCTTTCACACCCATTCGCGAGTGGTTCGCAGGCCTGCCCGAAGCCAAAACCCGTGGCTACAAGCCAGGGCGTTTCAGCTTCAACGTCAAGGGTGGTCGCTGCGAGGCCTGCCAGGGCGATGGTGTCATCAAGATCGAGATGCACTTCCTGCCCGACGTCTACGTGCAGTGTGAAACCTGTAAGGGCGCGCGCTATAACCGCGAGACGCTTGAGGTGCAGTTCAAGGGCAAGTCCATCGCTGATGTACTGGATATGACCGTCGAGGACGCGCAGGAGTTCTTTCAGGCGGTGCCGTCGATCCGCGACAAGATGGATGCGCTGATGCGTGTGGGCCTCGGTTATATCAAGGTGGGCCAGCAGGCGACGACCTTGTCAGGCGGCGAAGCGCAGCGCGTGAAGCTGTCGAAAGAGCTGTCAAAACGCTCGACCGGCCGCACGCTCTATATCCTTGATGAGCCCACGACGGGTCTGCATTTCGAGGACGTGCGCAAGTTGTTGGAAGTGCTGCATGAACTGGTGGATCAGGGCAACACGGTCGTGGTGATCGAACACAATCTGGACGTTGTGAAAACAGCGGATCACATCATCGATATCGGCCCCGAAGGCGGCGATGGTGGGGGGCAGGTGGTCGCCAAGGGTACGCCGGAACAAGTGGTTAAAGTCGCGGAAAGCCACACTGGGTACTATCTGAAGGACCTGCTGAAAAGGTCTGATTGATCTTGGGAATTGCGTGGCGGAGGTGAAGATTTGCGGTCAGAAGTGTTTGGAGAAGTCCATCTGCATCTTGGTGCGCACCGTACCGGATCAACCGCATTTCAGATGATGCTCAGTGACAATGCGGACTCCCTCAGGGCACAGGGGGTGAGCGTTGGATTCCCGTCTCGCGGTCAGGTGCCAAATGGGCAGTTGCAAACGTATTTAGAGCACCAGGCATTGTCCGATCCAGAACAGCTGAAAAAGCAGATTGCTCAGAACCGCGCTGATATCGCTCCGATCGTCGGTTCTGATGAAGGACAGCACTCCTTGTTGTCCGAAGAGAATTTCATTGGGGGCATGATCTCATTTCAACAGGGGAAGTTTTATCCCCACGCGCGAGACCGGATGATCCTGCTGAAGAAGGTTATCCAACCGGCGGAGGTTGGAAATGTCATGTTGATGATCCGTGCATACGACACCCTGTTTGTGTCAGCTTGTCGCAAGCGAGCGGAAAATCAACTCGTGCCGAACTACGATGTCGTGCGTCGCCGTCAAGCTGAGTTTGAGGGAGGGTGGCCGAAGGTGGTGGATGATATCCTGTCTGGATTGAAACCGCGCAACCTTTTCGTGGTTCCATACCGACGCGAACGTGATGATCTAGCCTTGCTCGGTCGGCTATGCCCGCAAGTGGATACGACCAAGCTAAAACCCAGCACCGGGCACACGAATGCGAGCTTTCCGGATGCTGCCTTGTTTGAAATTCAACGCCGACGGCGGGCGGGGGAGCGGCTGGGTTGGGCCGAAAAACGCGCCATCTATGAGGCATTTGCCGACAAGTCTGCGCGCCAGCCCTTTGTGAAGGTATTTCCAAAACATGAGGAAAGCCTACGGGCACGATATCTGTCTGACCTCGAGCTATTGCGCGCACGCTCTGAAATAACGCTTGTCGAAGACTGAAGCTCTTAAATGCGAAAAAGGCCGAGACATCGCTGTCTCGGCCTTCAGAATTTAGTTTGGCCAACCTCAGCCGTCGAAGTCGACTTCCTGAACCAGTTTCAGCGCTTCAGCGCGATTGCCGGCCACGTCCATCAGGTTCACGCCGTCCGAGGTGAACTCACCCCAGCTGGTCACGACAGCATCTGCCTGCGTGCCCGGCGCGATCGGGTACTCATAGTTCTGCGAGGCATAGATTTCCTGCGCTTTCGGCGAGGATAGGAACTCCATCAGCTTGATGGCGTTGTCCTTGTTCGGCGCGTGCTTGGCCAGCGCCATGCCT
>CALJDH010000332.1 GCA_938023895.1 uncultured Aliiroseovarius sp. | reverse complement strand
ACGAATCACTTTTGCGCCCCAGTATGAAAAAAATGGTGAAAATTTCACGATAACATTCATGCGGAGGTCACATGCTACACAGCGATCCACAGCACCTGCACCGGACCAGTCTGGGGGCTGACCTGCGGGCCTTACGCAAATCGCGTGGCATGACGATCGCTGATCTGGCCGACGCCTTGGGCCGTTCCATTGGGTGGCTTAGCCAAGTTGAGCGCGACAAGTCCGACCCCTCGATTTCTGATCTGCGCGCGATTGGCGAAGCGCTCGGCGTGCCCATGTCACTGCTGTTCGCGCATAAATCCTCGCCTGCGGGCGAGCAGGGACGGATCGTCCGGGCGGGCAATCGCCGCCCGATGGGCGCCAGCCATGAAGGCTTGCGGGAAGAACTTCTGTCCCCCGACCTGACCGATGATTTCGAGATGGTGCACTCCACCTTCGAGCCGCATTCCAAGATGCAAACCCCCGCCAGCCGCCCCACGCAAGAGGTCGGCTATATGGTGTCCGGCAAGCTGGACCTGACCATTGGCGGGCGCAGTTTCACCGTGCAGGCGGGCGACAGTTTCCGCATCAAGCACGAGGCCTATGACTGGGCGAACCCCTATGACGAACCGGCCGTAGCGATCTGGGTGATCGCGCCGCCGGTGTATTAAGGGGGCGATGATGATCAAGGGAAGCTGCCTGTGCGGCGCCATCACGTTTTCCACTAACGCGACCCCAGCAGGGATGTCGATGTGCCATTGCAGCCAGTGCCGCAAGCAATCGGGCGGTATATGGTCCTCGGCCTTCGTACTGGAAACGGCTTTGACGATCACCGGCGAGGTGTCGTGGTACGCGGCCAGTGACTCAGCCAAGCGCGGCTCTTGCCCAATCTGCGGGTCCTTCCTGTTCTGGAAAGCCCATGACGAGGACACGATCAGCTTTGCACTGGGCGCGGTCGATGGACCCACGGGCCTGACGCTGGAAAAGCACATCTTCACGGCGGACAAGGGCGATTACTACCAAATCGCCGACGGCCTGCCGCAGAGGGATTAAGCCATGATCGAGACGCTTTTCCTGATGGACCCATGGGTCATTGCCACCTTCATCGGAGCCTCGATCCTGCTCTACCTGACGCCCGGTGCGGACATGATGTTCGTGATTGCTAGCGGCATTGCCGGTGGGCCGAAATCGGGTCTGGCCGCCACCGCAGGTGTGATCCTTGGCGTGGCTTGTCAGGTCATCCTCGCCGCCGCCGGGCTGGCATTGCTGATCGCGGCATCCCCAATCGCGCTGGATGTGATCCGATACGCAGGCGCCGCCTATTTGGCATGGCTCGCGTGGCATAGCTGGCGGTCCACTGGCACCCCGGATACCCGCAAAGGACGGGCCGATCTGTGGCGCGCCTTTCGTCGCGGCCTCGTGACCAACCTTCTGAACCCCAAAGTGATTCTGTTCATCCTCGCCTTCTTGCCGCAATTCGTGGACCCCGCGATTGGCCCGGAATGGCAGCAGATCCTGATCCTTGGGATCATCTTCGCAATTGGCGGCTTCATTGCCGACGGGTTGATCGGCATCTTTGCCGGTCTGGCCGCCGACAAGGTCCGCAAATCCACACACACCATGAACAAACTGTCCGCCGTGATCTTCGGAGCACTCGCCGCACGGCTGGCATGGAATTGACCAACAGGAGACCCAAATGTCCGACTTCCCCACCAAAGCACGCGTCGTCATCATCGGCGGCGGTGTTGTCGGCGCCTCGACGCTTTATCACCTTGGCCTGAAGGGCTGGACCGACTGCGTTCTTCTTGAAAAGAACGAGCTGACGGCAGGGTCCACCTGGCACGCCGCTGGCAACGTGCCGACGTTCTCGACCAGCTGGGCGATCATGAACATGCAGCGCTATTCGACCGAGCTGTATTCGCGTCTGGGCGAAGAGGTCGACTATCCGATGAATTATCACCAGTCGGGGTCGATCCGTCTGGCCCACACGAAAGAGCGGATGCAGGAGTTTGAACACGCGTGCTCGATGGGTCGCTATCAGGGCATCGAGATGGAGATGTGGACGCCTGAGCAGGCGAAGGAACGTTATCCGTTCCTTGAAACCCACGACCTGATGGGCGTGCTGTGGGATCCGTCGGACGGCGACATCGACCCGGCTCAGGTTACCCAAGCGTTGGCCAAAGGCGCGCGTGACATGGGACAGAAGATCCTGCGCTTCACGCCCGCGACCGGTGTCACCCAGAAGGAAGACAAGACGTGGATCGTTCACACCGAAAAGGGTGATATCGAATGTGACTATGTGGTCAACGCGGCTGGCTATTACGCCCAGCGCGTGGGCGAGATGTTCAAGCCTTATGGCGGGCGCACCGTGCCGATGATGGTGATGGAGCACCAGTATCTGTTGACCGAACAGATCCCCGAGATCGAGGCTTGGTCCAAGGAACACGGCGGCAAGCTGCCCCTGATCCGCGACGTGGATGTGTCGTACTATCTGCGTCAGGAAAAGCACGGCTATAACCTTGGCCCCTACGAGCCGAACTGTAAGGCGCACTGGCTGGGCAACGACAAGATGCCCGACGATTTCAGCTTCCAGCTGTGGCAGGAGGATCTGGACCGGATCGAGGACATCGTCGTCGACGCCATGGCCCGCGTGCCGTTGATGGAGACCTCGGGCGTGTCCAGCGTGATCAACGGCCCGATCCCCTATGCCCCCGATGGTCTGCCCCTGATGGGTCCGATGCCGGGTGTTGAGAACGCGTTCGAGGCCTGTGTCTTCACCTTCGGCATCGCGCAAGGCGGTGGCGCAGGTAAGGTCATGGCCGAATGGATCGTCGATGGCGCGAGCGAATGGGACATGTGGGCGGTCGATCCGCGCCGCTACACCGACTACACCGATCAGGATTACTGCGATCAGAAAGGGATGGAGGTCTACGGCAACGAATACGCCATGCACTTCCCCCATCACGAATGGACTGCCGCGCGGGACAAGAAACTGTCGCCTGTTCATGACCGCGTGATCGCTGCTGGTGGCGTCATGGGGGCATATAACGGCTGGGAACGTGCCAACTGGTTTGCGCAGGATGGCGACGATACCTCGGAAGAAGCGACGCACACATGGGGCCGCTCTGGCCCGTGGGAGGCGCGTATCAAAGAAGAATGCGAAGCCGTGCGTGACGGCGTGGGCGTTCTGGACCTGCCGGGCTTCTCGCGCTTTGTTGTCAAAGGCGACGGTGCTGCCGAGGCTCTGCGCGGTCTAGTGACCGGTGGCCTGCCCAAGATCGGGCGTATCAACCTGGTCTATATCGCAGACAACCGTGGCCGCATTCTGACCGAAATGTCGTGCATGCGTCTGGGTGAAGACGACTTCGTCATGATCACCGCCGCAACAGCTCAGTGGCATGACCGGGACATTCTGGTGCAAGCGATGCCTGCGACTGTTTCGGTCGAGGACGTCACCACCACCCGCGACACGCTGATTGTGACCGGACCCAAGTCGCGCGATCTGTTGGCAGGTTTGTCGGATGCGGATCTGAGCCTTGGCTGGCTGACCCATCAGGCGGCTACCGTCGCTGGTAAACCTGCGCATCTGGTGCGTGTGTCCTTCGCGGGCGAGCTGGGCTGGGAAGTCCATGCGTTGAACGAGGACATGCCCGCGATCTATGACGCGATCGTGGACGGTGGCGCCAAGCCCTTCGGCATGTACGCGCTGAATTCTTTGCGTCTGGAAAAAGGCTATCGTGCGTGGAAGGGCGATCTGTCGACGGATTACTCGCTGCTGGAAGGCGGGCTTGGCCGTTTCGTCAAGCTGGACAAGCCACAGGACTTCCCGGGCAAGGCCGCGATCCAGAACGAGATGCAGCAGGGCGTGAAGAAATCCTTCGTGACCCTGACGGTCGAGGCCGGGGACGCCGACGCGCCCTATATGTCCTGCATCTGGTCGGGCGACGAGATCGTCGGCGAAACCACCTCGGGCGGGTGGGGCCATCGCGTGAACAAGTCGATCGCGCTGGGCATGGTTCGTGCCGAACTGGCCACCCCCGGCACCGTGCTTGAGGTCGAAATCTACGGCGAGAAGTTCAAAGCCGTGGTGCAGGAAGACCAACCGCTGTGGGATCCGGCAAACGAGCGTCTGCGCGCCTGATCGCATGATAAAACCGCCCCGCGCGCGCCAAGATGCGCGGGGCACACCAACAGGGAAGGAACAGACGATGAAGGACATGATCCAACATCCCGTTCAGGTCGACATCCTGATGTCAGACGGCTTTGTCTTGACCGAATTGTCCGCCATTCTTGAGCTTCTGCGCATCGCCAACCGCGTCACCGCGCGCGAGGTGTTTCGCTGGCAGAATCTGTCGCGCCACGGTGGGGATGTGCGCTGTCGTGCTGGGATCGATGTAGCGACCCAGCCCTTCCACCCCAAACCGTCGGCGCATTACGTATTTGTGCTGGGCAATTCCGACCCCGACGCGAAAGAGCTGTCACTGCAAAAGGAAATCAAAGCCTATCAATGGGCCGGAGCCCGCGTGATCCTGCTGTCCGAAGCGGCCAGCCGTCACATCGCCGAGACCGGCGAACAAACGATGAGCCACACCACCCATTGGGAAAACCGCGCGGTTCTGAACGAACGCGGCACGCCTGGGGTCGGGTCTTATGCGCTGGTTGCTGACGATGGTCGCATCATCACATCCGCGGGGATGGGATCGACCCATGACCTTGTGCTGGCGCTGTTGGGTAGCCACCTGTCCGCAGCCTCGGTCGCGACGGTGGCCGACATCATGCTGCATGAAAAGATCCGCACATTCTCGACCCTGCAACCCTTTGGCGGGAAGGAACTTACCCTAACCGGAAATCGCGCGCTGGACCAATGTGTCGAGCTGATGCAGGCCAATCTGGAAGAGCCGCTGCGCATCTCGGAACTGGTGGCGCTGCTGGGGATTTCCGAACGCTCGCTGGAACGTCATTTCCGCACGCATTTCCACACCACGCCCAACGCGTACTACCGCGAGCTGCGCCTGAACCACGCCAACACGCTGCTTTTGAAAACCGCGATGAGCGTGCGCGATGTCGGGCTGGCCTGTGGCTTTCCCAACGGTTTCTCGTCGCTCTTTCGCCGCCATTTCGGCGTGACCCCCATGTCGCTGCGCAAGACCGGAAACTTGCCTGCCTATAATAGCTAATTTCCGTCAATTTTGGCGAAAACAAGATGTTTGGTCGCGATGCTGCGTGCAAATCTCGACCCGAATCCATCAAGGAGTGATGTCATGTCCCTGCCCACACAAGCCCGCGTTGTCATCATCGGTGGCGGCGTCATCGGCTGCTCTGTCGCCTATCACCTGACCAAGCTTGGCTGGAAAGATGTGGTGCTGCTTGAACGCAAGCAACTGACATCCGGCACCACATGGCATGCTGCAGGTCTGATTGCCCAGCTGCGCGCGACGGCGAACATGACGAAGCTGGCGAAATACTCGCAGGAGCTCTATGGCGATCTTGAGGCAGAAACGGGCGTTGCCACCGGCTTTAAACGTGTGGGCTCGATCAGCGTGGCGCTGACCACTGAGCGGATGGAAGAACTGGCCCGTCAGGCCGCTATGGCCCGCGCCTTTGGCGTCGACGTGGAAGAAATCACCGCCGAAGAAGCCCTGTCGCGCTATGAACATCTGAACATTGACGGCGTGGTCGGTGGTGTCTGGCTGCCCAAAGACGGGCAGGGCGACCCGGCCAACATCGCGCTGGCTTTGGCCAAGGGCGCACGTCAACGCGGCGCGACCGTCAAAGAGCGCACCAAGGTCACCGGCATCCAGCGCGATGGGCGCAAGGTGACGGGCGTGGACTGGGCGTCGGATGATGGTAAGGAACAGGGTCACATCGCCTGCGACATGATCGTGAACTGCGCAGGCATGTGGGGGCACGAGGTTGGCCGTATGGCCGGTGTGAACGTCCCGCTTCATGCCTGCGAGCACTTCTATATCGTGACCGAAGCCATTTCTGGCCTGACCCAGATGCCGGTGCTGCGCGTGCCGGACGAATGCGCGTATTACAAGGAAGACGCAGGCAAGATGCTGCTGGGTGCGTTTGAACCAAACGCGAAACCGTGGGGCATGAACGGTATCGCAGATACGTTCGAGTTCGACCAATTGCCCGAAGATTTCGACCACTTTGAGCCGATCTTGGAAAACGCCTGTAACCG
>CALJDH010000331.1 GCA_938023895.1 uncultured Aliiroseovarius sp. | reverse complement strand
CGCTACCCGCCTCGTCCTCGTCCGAGCTTTCGACGATCCGCGCGACTGATACGACTTCTTCGCCTTTGCCGGTGTTGAAGACCTTCACACCGCCTGCGCCGCGCGAGCGGAAGCTGATGCCGTCCACGGGGCAGCGGATCGACTGACCTTTCGAGGTCGCCAGCATGATCTGGTCTTCGATCTCGATCGGGAAGCAGGCGACGATGTCTCCGCCCTTCATGGCAGCCACACCTTGGCCGCCACGGCCGCTGACACGGTAATCGTGGCTTGAGGTCAGGTTGCCGATGCCGCCTTTGTTGATCGTAACCAACAGGTCGTTGGCGGTCAGCATGTCCTGATAGCGCTCTTCACTCAGATTGTCCGAAGCCTCTTCGCTACCGTCTTCTTCTGCGTCACTGCCAAATTCGCTACGGAAGCGTTTGATGAAGGCCCCCCGTTCGTCCGGGGTGGCGTCGAAGTGGCGGATGACCGAGGCCGAGACGACCTCGTCCCCGGCATTTACCAGCTTAATACCGCGCACACCGGTCGAGGACCGCGAGTTGAACACGCGCACATCGGTGACCGGGAAGCGGATCGCGCGCCCACCGGACGTCACCAGCATCACGTCGTCATTTTCATCACAGATACGGGCGTTGATCAGGCGGGTGCCTTCATCGTCGCCTTCGAACTTCATCGCAATCTTGCCGTTCGACTTCACATTGGTGAAGTCAGACAGGCGGTTGCGCCGGACTGAACCTTTCGACGTGGCAAACACGATCTGCAGGTCGTCCCATTCTTTTTCATCCCGATCTACGGGCAGAATAGCGGCGATCGACACGCCGGTCGGGATCGGCAGGATGTTCACCAGTGGTTTGCCCTTGGCGGTACGACCGCCTTGGGGCAGGCGCCAGGTCTTCAGCTTGTAGGCCATGCCGTCATCTGTGAAGAACAGAAGCTGCGTGTGGGTATTGGCCACGAAGAGCGTCGTGATGACGTCCTCGTCCTTGGTCTGCATACCCGACAGGCCTTTGCCGCCACGCTTCTGCGCGCGGAAGTCCGCCAGCGGCGTACGCTTGGCCCAGCCCGAGGCGGTGATGGTGACAACCATATCCTCGCGCTCGATCAGGTCTTCGTCGTCCATGTCGCCGGACCAGTCCACGATCTGGGTGCGACGGGGCACGGCGAAGGCCTCTCTAACTTCGGTCAACTCGTCCGAGATGATGGACATGATCCGCTCGCGCGAGCGCAGGATGTCCAGATAGTCGCGGATCTTCGCGGCAAGTTCTTGCAGCTCGTCCGTGACCTCTTTCACGCCCATGGCGGTCAGACGCTGCAGGCGCAGCTCCAGAATGGCGCGGGCTTGAGTTTCGGACAGGTTATAAGTGCCGTCCTCGTTCATCTTGTGGGTCGGATCGTCGATCAGCTGGATATATTCAGCGATGTCCTTGGCAGGCCAGCGACGGGCCATCAGTTTGGCGCGGGCATCTGCAGGATCTTGCGAGGCCCGGATCGTTGCCACGACTTCGTCTACGTTGGACACAGCGACGGCCAGACCACACAGAATGTGGCTGCGCTCACGCGCTTTGCGCAGCTCGTATGCGGTGCGGCGGGTCACAACTTCTTCACGGAAGGTGATGAAATGGCTCAGGAAATCGCGCAGGGTCAACTGCTCGGGACGGCCTCCATTCAGCGCCAGCATGTTGCAGCCGAACGAGGTCTGCATCGGCGTATAGCGGAACAACTGGTTCAGCACGACTTCGGGCGTCGCGTCGCGCTTCAGCTCGACCACAACGCGGACGCCAATCCGGTCGCTTTCATCCTGAACCGAGGAAATGCCCTCGATCTTCTTCTCGCGCACAAGGTCCGCGATCTTTTCGATCATCGAGGCCTTGTTTACCTGATAGGGGATCTCGTCCAGCACAATGGCGTAGCGGTCCTTGCGGATCTCTTCTACGCGGGTTTTCGCGCGGGTGATGACGCTGCCGCGGCCTTCTAGATAGGCTTTGCGCGCGCCGGAACGCCCCAGCATGACGCCACCGGTCGGGAAGTCGGGGCCGGGAATGTAGTCCATCAGCCCTTCAGAGGTCAGGTCCGGGTTTTCGATCAGCGCAAGTGTGCCGTCGATCACCTCGCCCAAGTTATGCGGCGGGATGTTGGTGGCCATACCCACCGCAATACCCCCAGCGCCGTTGACCAGCATGTTGGGGAAGCGGGCGGGCAGGACGGTCGGCTCAAGGTCCTTGCCGTCATAGTTGTCCTGAAAGTTGACCGTGTCTTTTTCAATGTCGGCCAGCAGCGAGGCCGCGGGCTTGTCCATCCGGACTTCGGTGTAACGCATCGCCGCCGGGTTATCGCCGTCCATCGAGCCGAAGTTGCCCTGACCATCCAGCAGCGGCAGCGACATGGAAAACGGCTGCGCCATACGGACAAGCGCGTCATAAATCGCGCTATCGCCGTGCGGGTGATACTTACCCATCGTGTCACCCACCGGGCGGGCCGACTTGCGATAGGGTTTGTCGTGGCCGTTGCCGGTTTCGTACATCGCATAGAGGATGCGGCGGTGCACCGGTTTCAGACCGTCGCGCAGATCCGGGATGGCCCGGCTCACAATCACGCTCATGGCATAATCGAGATACGAGCTTTTCATTTCCTCTTCGATGGAAATCTGGGGGCCGTCATAGACGGGCCGTTCGGGCAAATCGTCCATGTTTTCCGGGGTATCAGGGGTATCTGTCACGTTGTCCGCCGTTTTGGTGCGTTTCACACTATATATAGGTCAGGCCACCTTAGCAGAACGCTCGATATGGGGGCAACCAAAAGGGTCCGCTTGGCGCGATCTTCGGGCGTTTTTTTGCGGTATTTCCCGCGCTTTGGCCTCTTGGCTTTCCCGGCGGCTAAGGCCATTATCGCGCAAACGCGAAACGGAGAGCCAGATGTCCAAGCCCCGCAGCATTTTCGAGGAAGT
>CALJDH010000330.1 GCA_938023895.1 uncultured Aliiroseovarius sp. | reverse complement strand
CCGCAAAAACGTGCTGATCGCGGACGAGGAACAGGCCAAGGGCACCGTGGATCATGTGCCCGTTTACCCGCGCGAAGTGGTGAAACGGGCGTTGGAGCTGAACGCCTCGGCGTTGATCTTGGTGCACAACCATCCGTCCGGTGATCCGACCCCATCAGAGAGCGATATCCAGATGACGGCGCAAGTAAACGACGCCGCAAAGGCGCTTGGCATTGCACTGCATGATCACTTGATTATCGGAAAATCGACCGAGTTAAGCTTTCGGTCCGCGGGATATCTGTAAGACCCTTAGTCCACCCAGATCTCGACCCGCCGGTTCACACTCCGCCCCCAAGCGCTGTCGTCACAGGCCATCGGCATCGCCTCGCCAAAGGCGTCGATCTGCATCTCAACACGAGACAGATCAAAGGCTTCAAGCTGCGCCAAGACCAGATCCCGCACCGCGCGTGCACGCCGCTCGGACAGTTTGCGGTTCTGTTCGGCAGCGCCCTGCCCGTCAGAAAATCCTATGAAAGACAAACGCTTACCGTCAAAATGCCCGCTCTCCAGCGCCTCGGCCAACAAGGCCACA
The DNA here is from genome assembly GCA_938023895.1 of uncultured Aliiroseovarius sp. Taxonomy (GTDB): domain Bacteria; phylum Pseudomonadota; class Alphaproteobacteria; order Rhodobacterales; family Rhodobacteraceae; genus Aliiroseovarius. The sequence continues at coordinate 4,644 of CALJDH010000330.1, read as the reverse complement.
TTCGAGCGCGACGGCGCGTCCAGCAGGGTCGAGCCGCCTTCAAAACGGAAGCTGATCGACAGACGCTCGGACCCGGTCAGGGTGGTGATCATGCGCTGTAGTTCGTCCAGCGCAACCTCTTCCCCGCCCGCAGTGATCGCGTTCGCCATCCGATCCCCCTGCGCGCGCAGGGGCTGGCGGGTCAACGCCTGATCCACAAAACCCGCGCGACGGGTCACGAACTGCGCGCTATCGGTCCGCAGATAGGACAGGAATTCGCGCCCGATCTGGGGCAGGCGACGTTCCGGCAGATACAAGAACATCGGCATGGTCAGGGGATAATCCTCGGACTTGATCGACGCGCGCGAGGCATGAACCGAGAAGCCGCAACGACCTGACAGCTCGACCACTTCGCCACTGCCACGCTGGGTATAAGTCGTCATCGCGATGCCATAAGGATCACGCGCGATCGCGTCGGCAAGGGTGCGGCTGGTCGGATGGATCACCACGCGATCAGACAGGGTGACGCCCTGCGCCGAAATGACATCCTGCATGAAGACAGGGCCGAAGCCCTCTTCCACATCCATCATATAGGGCGTGATTGGCGCGTCCTCGCCCCCCAGCTGAGACCAGTTGGTGATCTTGCCCGCATAGATCGCCGCCAGTTGCGAGATCGAGATCCGAGTCACCGGATTGCCAGGCGCGACGATCGGCACCAGCGCATCCAGCGCCGCGACACGGCTTTGCCGTGCCATCCGCAAATCACCAAGGCCCGCATCACGTGCCAGCGTCCGCTCGCGCGTTGTCGCCTGCCGCATGGACAGAACCATATCGGCCTGCTGGCTGAGAAGATCGGCAAAGCCTTCCGAGCTGGTGGTCAGCTTGATGGTAAAGCGCGCAACCTCTTGCCCGGAACCGCCCTCCAGAAACGTATAGAGCGTGCCAACCCCCTGAACCTCTTCACGTTTCAGGGCGTAGCCGTTGCGCAATGCAAAGCCCTCGACCAGTGCGGGGAACAGGACGGCGCCCATGTTGTGGGCCCCCGAGATCGTCAGTTCCGCCACAAACGGTCCAAGGCTGGGGCAGCCCGGCCCCTCGCAGCTGACGCCCGAGCTGTCGACGGTCAGGATGCCGAACTCGGTATCGACGCGATAGAACTCGCCATCGAAAGTTAGAAGATAGCCGGTCAGCTCGATAGATCCATCGCGCGAGGTCAGCGTGACGTCCTGCGCGCGGGCCGCAAAACTGCTGATCAACGTAATCGCGCAGATTGCACCCAGAAGGCGCACAAGGATATCAGGTAGAATTCGAGTCACACGGGGACCATAGATATTTCCGCGCCCAGCGCCAGAGCCTCTGTTCGTGATCTTCGATTTTCCAAGACCCAGCGTGGCCGATCTGACAACGCTCCCGGCGCTATCTGGGCGGCAGAGATGCAACCGCGTCCACGATATCCGGCGCGATCAACGCCGCCCCTGCCGGGCTCAGGTGATCGTCATCCAGATAGAGGACCTTTTCGCCATCGGCGTTCGTACATCTTGACGTCAAGAAGTTGCAAAACCGCGTGTGCACGGGCGCAATCGTGACGTTTTCTGACCCAGCATCAAGTGCTGAAAACATGGACAGCAAAGCATTCGTCCGCGCGGCATAGGCCGCATAGGGCGTCGACAGAGACGGATCATCGCTGCCCTCGAAATACATGCGCTTCGCGATCAACTCGGGCACGCTCCACCCGGCTTCGGGGATCGGTTCGACCAGCACCAGATTGAAGCGCGCGGCGAGACCCTCCAGCTTGGAGCGCAGAAGATCCAGTTGCCCGCTATGCGATGCGCCCGTCAAATCGCGGACATCCATGCGGATGCCGTGCTCAACCCCGCCCTCGCTATTGCTGAAGCGCGATCCGTGCAGATAGGCGGGGAAACGGGCGACCAGAACCAGCGTCTCGACGCCGATATCTTCCGCATGGGTCAGGATGGCATCGATAAACTCGGCGCATTCATGGGCGGTGGATTTATGCACGCGCTCCATCTTCGGCAACGGGATACAGCCGCCATAGGATCCGACATACACGTTCCGTCCGCTTGCATTCAGGGCGGCGACCACCGGCTGCGAAATCGCCGCGACATGGCTATCCCCCAACACAAGAACCGAGCCCGTGGCGTTCGGGACGGTGTGGAAACAGGCCAGTTTCGGCACGATCCACGTCTTTCGTTCGTCAAAATGGCAGGTGCGGTCGATTTGGTCCGTGTTCATCGCCAAAACCGCGCGCGCGTGGTCCGAAAACCGGTCAGGCAAACCCTTGTTCACATGCCCCCACACGCCGATCCCGGCGATCAAAACCAGCCCCGCAATACTGGTCGCAAAGACGCCCGATTGCGTTGTCAGCCGCGTGTTTGGTCCCGCGCGGAAGGGCTGTTCGACATAGCGCCAGCTGAGGGCGGCCAAGATCAGGGACACGACTGCAAGGCCCAGCATCAGGGCAAGGCTGGGTTCGGTCAGGCTGCGAATGCGCGCGAAAGCGAACAGGGGTTGGTGCCACAGATAGGCGCTGTAGCTGATCAACCCGATCCCCACGATGGGTTTCATCGACAGAAGCGCGGCCACCCGCGTGCCTTGCTGTCCGAACAGGATGATCAAGAGCACACCGACGACGGGCAGCAATGTATAGAGGCTGGGAAACGGGGTCGTGTCGTCAAACAGAAAGACCGATACTGTGATCGCCAGAAGGCCCAGCGCGGCGGCGGCGTCATTGCCGGGCAGGGCGCGGCGGTGCAGGGCGAAAGCACAAAAAGAGCCCGCCAACAGTTCCCACACGCGGCCCGGCGCAAGGAAGAAATTGGCGGCGGGGTGATCGCGCCAGCCCCATTCCGCAAGGCCAAGGCTGATCACCGCGATCAGGGCGAGGATCCAAATCATCGCCGAACGACCCAGTTTCCACAGCGCGAACAGCAAGACGGGGAAGATCACATAGAACTGCTCTTCGATGGCCAAGCTCCAGGTGTGCAGAAGCGGCTTCAGGTCAGCGCCGGCCTCGAAATATCCGCTTTCCATCCAGAACAGGAAATTCGACGAAAACAGACTGACCGCCACGAGGCTTTGGGAATAGTCACGCAACTGCGCAGGCAGCATCCACAGGATCGCGAAGGGGACGGTGCAGGCCACCACGAAAAAGAGCGCGGGCAGGATGCGACGCGCGCGACGTTCATAGAACCTCAGAAGGCTGAAGCGCCCACGCACGATATCTTCGATCAGGATTGAGGTGATCAGGTAGCCGCTGATAACGAAAAAGACATCGACACCGACATAGCCGCCTTCAAACAGGCCAATGCCCGCATGGAACAAAATGACCGGTAAAACGGCAACCGCACGCAAGCCATCAATCTCTGGCCGATACATCATTAAACAACAAAATCCTGTCAAATACCGCTTAACGATAGGTCAGCTATCGGCGGTCCTGCAAGAAATTGTTGTTATCAGAGTGTTGCCGCGCCGCTAGGCGGCGCGACGGTATCAGACCAGCCTGCCGTGGCAGTGCTTGAACTTTTTGCCCGAACCACAGGGGCAGGCGTCGTTGCGCGACGGGTTGCCCCAGGTGGTTGGGTCGCTCTCGTCAAAGCCCTCGGCGGCGTTTTCATTCGGCTCGGCCGCAGCAGCAGCTTGCGCCGCCGCCTGCTGTTGTTGAAGCATCTGCTGCATCATCGCCTGCTGCTCTTCTTCCGTCATCGGGCGGATCTGAGACAGCTTCTTGGTCACGTCCGAGCGCAGACCATCCAGAAGGGTTTCGAACAGCTGGAAGGCTTCGTTCTTGTATTCGTTCAGCGGATCACGCTGCGCATAGCCGCGGAACCCAACGACCGAGCGCAGGTGGTCCAGCGTCAGTAGGTGCTCGCGCCATTTCGAATCGATCGTCTGCAGGATCAGCTGTTTTTCGATCGTGCGCATGGTCTCGGGTCCGAAATCAGCGGCCTTCTTCGCCATGAACGAATCCGACGCATCATAGAGACGCTCGCGGATCGAATCGTCATCGACGCCTTCCTCTGCTGCCCAGTCGACCACCGGCTCTTCAAAGCCCAGATGCTCGATCACAGCGGCTTGCAAACCTTGGGTATCCCACTGATCGGCATAGGATTTCGGCGGCATGTATTGGTCGACCAGATCGTCGATCACCTGATGGCGCATATCGCCTGCGATCTCGGACAGATCCTCGGCTTCCATGATTTCCAGACGCTGACCAAAGATCGCCTTACGCTGATCGTTCATCACGTCGTCGAACTTTAGAAGCTGCTTACGAATGTCAAAGTTGCGGCCCTCGACCTTGGCTTGGGCGCGCTCCAGCGATTTGTTCACCCACGGGTGTACAATGGCTTCGCCTTCCTGCATGCCGAGGGTCGACAGGACTTTTTCCAGACGCTCGGACCCGAAGATGCGCATCAGGTCATCATCCAGCGACAGGAAGAAGGCCGAGCGGCCCGGGTCACCCTGACGGCCCGAACGACCGCGCAACTGGTTATCGATCCGGCGGCTTTCATGACGTTCGGTGGCCAGAACGAACAGGCCGCCTGCGTCTTTCACCGCTTGCTCATCCGCCTCATGCGCTTCTTCGATCTGCGCGCGCAGGGCTTCGTGATCGCCATCGGGGTTCGCCTCGATCGCTTCCATGATCTT
>CALJDH010000329.1 GCA_938023895.1 uncultured Aliiroseovarius sp. | reverse complement strand
CTATCGCGTGCTGGGCGCGATTCACCAGCGCTGGCGCGCTGTGCCCGGACGTTTCAAAGATTACATCAGCCAACCCAAATCGAACGGCTATCGCTCGATCCACACAACTGTGTCGGGCCGTGATGGCAAACGGGTCGAGGTTCAGATCCGCTCGCGCGAGATGCACGAGGTCGCGGAAACCGGTGTGGCCGCGCACTGGTCCTATCGCGATGGCATCCGGGTGGAAAACCCCTTTGCGGTTGATCCGGCCAAGTGGATTGCCTCGCTGACGGAACGGTTTGAAACCGCCGATGACCACGACGAATTCCTCGAGCATGTGAAGCTCGAGATGTATCAGGACCAAGTGTTCTGCTTCACCCCAAAGGGCGAGGTCGTCAAACTGCCGCGTGGCGCGACGCCTTTGGATTTCGCCTATGCGATCCATACTCGGATCGGTGACAGCTGTGTAGGCGCCAAGGTCGACGGTATCCGTGTGCCGCTGTGGACCCGTGTGAAGAACGGCCAGTCGGTCGAGATCATGACCGCCGAGGGCCAAAGCCCGCAGGCCACTTGGATCGACATCGTTGTGACCGGCCGCGCGAAGGCCGCCATTCGCAAGAAGCTGCGCAATGACGACCGCGAACGCTATGTCCGCTTGGGGCGCGAGCTTGCGCGACTTGCTTTCGAACATGTCGGGCGCAAAGTCAGTGACAAAGCACTGGCAACCGCCGCCAAGCAATTGCGACTGAAGGACACGGACGAACTGCTGGCGCGTCTGGGATCGGCCGAGCTTCAGGCGCGTGACGTTGTGGGCATCCTCTATCCCGAGGCCGAGCAATCCGGCGATGAGGTCGATCTTGACGCTTCGGTGATCGGTCTGGAAGCCGGGCAAGATTTTGCGCCCGCCCAGTGTTGCCAGCCGGTGCCGGGCGAGCGGATCGTGGGTATTTCCTATCGCGGCAAGGGCGTGATGGTGCACACGATCGACTGTGACGCTTTGGCGGACATGGACGATGACAGCTCGCGCTGGGTGGATCTGCACTGGCATTCGGGCAAGCATCCGGCCATCCACGTGGTCAGCATTGATTTAACGATTGCGAATGACGCGGGCGTATTAGGTCGCATCTGCACCTTGATCGGGGAACAGAAGGCCAATATCTCGGATTTGAAATTCGTGGATCGGAAACCTGATTTTTACCGATTGATTGTTGATGTTCAGCTAAGGGATGTCGAACATCTGCACACCATTATGCTGGCGCTTGAAGCCGACAGCGACGTGGCAGCCGTACATCGGCATCGGGATCTGAGCCGCAAACCATAACCCACCCGGCCGGGCAGGCGGAAGGAAGCACACGTGTTTAAACGAAATCCGCGATCGTATCTGCGAATCGTAGCGGAATTCTTTTACCCGCGTGGCGGCTGGTACCGCGCGGCACAGTACGTGGGCCATCGTTTGCGCCGCCTGCCGGATCCAGCGCACCGGATATCGCGTGGGATTGCGGTGGGCGTGTTTGCGTCGTTTACACCCTTTTACGGGCTGCACTTCCTGACCGCTGCCATTTTGTCATGGCTGTTGCGCGGGAATGTGTTGGCCTCGCTTCTGGCGACCTTCGTGGGCAACCCGTTGACTTTCCCTCTGATTGCCGAGCTGTCGGTCAATCTGGGGCACGCGATGTTGGGGCACGAGGTGACGGTGCACCTGCCTGAAATCGTTGCCAGTTTTGCCTCGGCCACCAATGACATCTGGTCGAACCTGAAGGCGATCTTTACTGATGACGTGGCGGATTGGTCCCAGATCAACCGGTTCTATGATCGCGTGTTCCTGCCCTATCTGGTGGGCTGTCTTATTCCCGGCATCATTGCGGGCATTGCTGCCTATGTGTTGGCGAACCCGGTGATCCACGCGTATCAGCGCCGCCGGATCAACAAGCTGAAGGCGCGCTATGAAAAACGGATGGCTGAACGGTTTTCCGAGGGTGGCGGCCCCGACAAAAACAAGTAACACTTCCCCAAACGGAACCGGTGCAGGAGCACGAACATGACCCAGACCGCAGGCAAGCTTCGGCTTGGTGTGAACATTGACCACGTGGCGACCGTGCGCAACGCACGTGGTTCGGCCTATCCTGATCCGGTGCGCGCCGCGAAGCTGGCGGAAGAGGCCGGGGCTGATGGTATCACCGCGCATCTGCGGGAAGACCGCCGCCATATCCGGGACGAAGACATTGACGGGCTGATGGCCGCCCTGACCGCGCCCTTGAATTTCGAGTGCGCCGCGACCGAGGAAATGCAGGCGATTGCCCTGCGCCACAAACCCCATGCGGTCTGTCTGGTCCCTGAAAAGCGCGAAGAACTGACAACCGAAGGCGGTTTGGACGTGGCGCGCAATGACAACCGTCTGGGCGACTACATTCTGCCGCTGCGCGATGCAGGCTGCCGCGTGTCAATGTTCATCGATGCGGATGCCGAGCAGATCAAAGCCTCGGCCCGGATTGGCGCGGCGGTGGTGGAGTTGCATACCGGCGCCTATTGCGATTTCCACGCGGAAGGCGAGTTCGATAAGCGCGATGCCGAGCTGGAACGCCTGCGCGAGGGTGCGGCGTTTGCGCATTCGCTGGGGCTTGAGGTGCACGCGGGGCACGGCCTGACTTATGACACTGTCGCCCCCATCGCCGCCATGCCCGAGGTGGTCGAGCTGAACATTGGTCACTTCCTGATCGGCGAATCCATCTTCCGTGGCATGCCCGACGCCATCGCCGAGATGCGCCGCCTAATGGATGAGGCCCGCGGATGAAGCGTCTGATCACGTCTCTGCTTGCCGCAGCTTGCCTTTCCACGCCTGCTCTGGCCCAGTCTGTGTCCGAATGCGACTGGCGTTCAAGCGCCGCAGTTCTTGCCGAACCATGGGAAGAAAACACCCGCACCTATAGCAACGGAAAAGTGCGACTGGCTGTTGTCGATACGATCGAGCCTGCCGCCGGTGCCTTCCACCTGCTGATCCTGTCGCCGCCGTATTCCGAGGTCGGCGACCGCCAGTGCCGTATCATCTCGAAGAACGACACAATTGGGTTCTCGGGGTTGGATCTGTCGAAGATCGAGGCCAGCTATGACCCCGCGCGCGGGCTGCTGTTCACGTTGCCGGCCGGGAATTACAATCCAGACACGGGCGGCAGCATTTGGCACCCGCTGTCGATTACGCTGAACCAAGCGACGGGCAAAATCACGGCGCTCTTCTGGGAGTAGATGTTGTGATCCTGGGCATAGGCACGGACCTTGCAAACATTGAACGCATCCAAGGCACACTGGACCGCTTCGGCGACCGGTTCCGTGCCCGCGTCTTCACTGATCGTGAACTGGCCAAAGCCGCGCGGCGCAAGGATGAAGCGGGTACGCTGGCCAAGCGCTGGGCCGCGAAAGAGGCGTGTTCGAAAGCACTGGGTACGGGGCTGGCCATGGGCATCAGCTGGCGCGACATGGCGGTGTCGAACCTGCGCACTGGCCAGCCGGTGATGGAGGTCACGGGCTGGGCCAAGGACCGTTTGGACGAAATGACCCCCGCCGGACATCAGGCCGTGATCCATGTCACGCTGACCGATGATCACCCTTGGGCGCAGGCATTTGTGGTGATTGAGGCGCGCCCCGTCTAAATCCCCGGTCAAACCTGCCGAAACCCGGCGCAAAACTTGACTCTGCCCCCCCATCCGCCCATATCGCCCACTACAGATTTCGGCCATCACGGCCTGACAAATAAAAGGCAGTTACATGACCGAGAAGCAGAAAGATGGCCTGTGGGAGAACGTCAAAACGATCTTCTGGGCGCTGATCATCGCCGGGATCTTCCGCACCCTGTTCTTTCAGCCCTTCTGGATCCCCACAGGGTCGATGAAAGACACGCTGCTGATCGGTGACTTTCTGTTCGTGAACAAGATGGCCTATGGCTATTCCAAGCACTCCTGCCCGTTCTCAAGCTGCCCGATTTCGGGACGGATTCTGGGGTCCGAGCCCGAGCGCGGTGACGTCGTCGTCTTCCGCCACCCGACCCTTGGCACCGACTATGTGAAACGTCTGGTCGGGCTGCCGGGTGACAAGATTCAGGTGAAGAACAGCGTGCTGTGGATCAACGGTGAAGAGGCCAAGCAGGTGCCTGCTGGCATGTTCTCGGAAACCAAACTGCCTCAGGGCCGCTTCCGCACCATTCCGCAGTGTATCAACCGTCCGGTGGGTGAAGGTGGCGAATGCCTGAAAGAGAAATTCATCGAAACGCTGCCCGGTGGCGTGTCCCACTCGATCCTGAACTTCGCGAACCGCAGCGTGGACAACACCAACGTGTTCACAGTGCCCGAAGGCCACTACTTCTTCATGGGTGACAACCGCGATAACTCGATCGACAGCCGGGTCAGCCCGAACGCTGGCGGTGTGGGCTTCGTCCCCGCCGAATACCTGCTGGGCCGCGCAGACCGCATCATGTTCTCGGCCGCGGGCAAGCGCCTGTTCTATTTCTGGACCTGGCGTTCTGACCGCTTCTTCAAGGAAATCGAGTGAAGCTGTCCTCTGATCTCCAAGCCTTCACGGCACGTATCGGGTACGAGTTCTCGCAGCCCGACCTGCTGATCCGCGCGCTGACGCACGGGTCGATATCGTCGGCCACGCGTCCTGACAACCAACGGCTGGAGTTTCTGGGCGATCGGGTGCTTGGGTTGGTCATGTCGGAAAAACTTCTGGCCGACGATCCCGACGCGCCCGAAGGCACGCTGGCCCCGCGCTATAACGCGCTGGTGCGCAAGGAA
>CALJDH010000328.1 GCA_938023895.1 uncultured Aliiroseovarius sp. | reverse complement strand
GGCGGTAATGATCTATACCTCTGGCACCACCGGTCCACCCAAAGGGGTGCTGCATGCTCATCGGTTTCTGCTGGGTCATCTGCCCTGCGTCGAAACCTTCAACGAGGACTTCCCGCAGGCAGGCGACAAAGGCTGGACCCCCGCCGATTGGGCTTGGATTGGCGGGCTGATGGATCTGGCGCTGCCATTTCTGTATTTTGGCGTACCCATTGTCAGCCACCGTATGCGTAAATTCGATGCCGAGGTTGCCTATCGCCTGATGGCCGACCACAAGCTGCGTAATCTGTTCATGCCGCCTACTGCACTGAAGCTGCTTCGACAGTCGAATGCTGTGCCCGAGGGTGTTCGCATTCGATCTATTGGATCAGGCGGTGAAAGTCTTGGCGCAGGGCTGCTCGACTGGGCCGATCAGGTGCTGGGCGTGAAGATCAACGAATTTTACGGCCAGACCGAATGCAATCTGGTCCTGTCCTCGGTTGCCGGAGCAATGGAGGTGAAGCCGGGAAGTATGGGGCAGGCCATTCCGGGGCATGAAGTGACGTTGCTTGGCGAGGATGGAGCGCCCGTCGAACCCGGTGAGATGGGCGAGATCTGCGTAAAAGCGCCCGACCCGGTGATGTTCCTGCGCTATTGGAACCTGCCCGAGAAAACCCGCGACAAGTTCCATGATGTAGACGGGGTCAAATGGCTGCGCACAGGGGATTTGGCGACCCGCGATACGGCGGGCTATTTCACCTTTGCTAGCCGGGACGATGACGTAATCACCTCGGCCGGGTATCGCATAGGGCCGAGTGAAATCGAGAACTGCCTGATGACCCATCCCGACGTGACGATGGCGGCGGTGATTGGCGTGCCCGACCCTCTGAGGACCGAGGCGGTGAAGGCTGTGGTGGTTCTGCGCGACGGCTGTGCGTCCGAAGGGATGGAAAAGGCTCTGATCCAACTGGTCCGTGATCGGATTAGTCCCCATGTGGCGCCGCGTATTGTCGAGTTTGCGGATCAACTGCCCATGACCGCCACAGGCAAGATCATGCGGCGCGAGCTGCGGGGATAAAGGGGGCGCTGCCCCCGTCTGGCCTTTCGGGGAAAGGCCAGACTCCCCCGGGATATTTTGGGCAAGAAAAAGCCCAGAAGAAGGATTGGGCCCGGTTAGCTGTCTCGGTCAGGCGTATCGCGGCGCGCGCGGCCCCAGCGCTCTTCGCGCAGTCTACGCTGTTCCGCCTTCCGCTTGTCCTTTGCTTCTTTCTGAAGCTGTGCGGGCGGGGGCAGGTATTTCCGCGCTTCTTTCAGGGCAAACGGCTGCAGGGTTTTGGCATGCGGTTTCAGGAAGGCGCGCGCACGATCCGGGTCGTGCTTGGACAGATCGCGCACCCACCAAGCCACGGCTTTCTGGATGAACCACTCGGGGTCGCTAACATAGCCGTCCGCCCATCCCAAGACGCGATCCCGAACGGCGATATCTTCGTCTTTCGGGTTGTTCTGTTTGGTCCAGGGCAGGGTGATCACAAGAGCCGCGCGGCGGGTCCACATGTGATCTGACGTTGTCCATTTCTCGACGTCATCAAGGCGCGACGGATCAGCCACAAGACGTTTCTGCCCCGCCATGCAAACGTGATCGGCAATGGCCCAGCTGTCGAAATCCGAAACCCAGCTTTGGATCAGATCCCACACCGCGTCGTCCGGACGGATACGGGCCTGCGTCAGCAGCTTAGCGGCGGCGATCCGGGCTTCGAACACATCGGTTTTCCACAGCTGATCGGCCAGCGCCACGCGCTCGTCCACGGACAGCGACTGACGCCATTCCTTGGTCAGGTCATTCAGCGCCGGATTCGGGATGCCCCACACCTCGCGCGTTTGCTTGTGATAGGCTTTCTGCCCTTCGGCGCGGCCCGGTTCGATCTGGGCCTTCAGCGCGGCCAGCGCGTCGTCTAGTGTCATTCTACGGTCACCGATTTGGCAAGATTGCGGGGTTGATCCACGTCTGTACCCTTTGCGATCGCCGTGTGATAGGCCAAAAGCTGCGCCGGGATGGCATAAAGGATCGGTTGGACCAATTCAGGGGCTTCCGGCAGCGCAAGCGACTGCCACACACCATCCCCGGCTTCTTGAGCTGCGCGCGCATCGGACACCAGAACGACGCGGCCGCCACGGGCCATGACCTCTTGCATGTTCGAGACAGTCTTGTCGAACAGCGCATCATGCGGCGCCATGACAACCGTGGGTGTGACCTTGTCAACCAGTGCGATCGGGCCGTGCTTCAGTTCGCCCGACGCATAGCCTTCGGCGTGGATATAACTGATTTCCTTGAGTTTTAGCGCGCCCTCCAAGGCCAGCGGGAACATTTGTCCGCGGCCCAGGAACAGGACGTCACGCGCCTCGGCCAGCTGGCTGGCGATGTTTTTGGTGGCCGCGTCGATGGTCAGCGCGTGGCTCATCAAGCCCGGCAGTTGTCGCAGTTCGGCAAGGTGTTTCGCAAGGGCCGCGTTGTCCAGATGGCCGCGATCATGGGCGGCTTTCAGGGCCATAATGGCAAAGCTGGCCAGCTGGCAGGTGAACGCCTTGGTCGAGGCAACAGACACCTCGACGCCCGCATAGATTTCCACCGCCACATCGCTTTCCCGCGCGATCGAGCTTTCGGGCATGTTGATCAGCGACACGATCTTATCGACCTTGCCCGCCGAATAGCGCAGAGCGGCCAGCGTATCTGCGGTTTCGCCCGATTGGCTGACAAAGAGGCCGATGGTTTTGGGTGCGAAGGGGGCCTCACGATAGCGGAATTCCGACGCGACGTCGATGTCGACGGGCAGGCGCGCATAGTGTTCGAACCAGTATTTGGCGACCAACCCGGCGTAATAGGCCGTGCCACAGGCCACGATGGACAGGCGATCCACGTCGGAGAAATTGACCCCGCCAAGGTCCATGGTGATCTTGTCGCCCGAGGTATAGGCCTTCAGCACATTGCCGACTACGGTCGGCTGTTCGGCGATTTCCTTCGCCATATAGTGCTTGTAGCCACCTTTCTCGATCCGGGCGGCGTCCAGCTTGACCTGTTTCACGGGGCGGTTGGCGCGGCGGCCCTCTGCGTCATAGATTTCGGCCCCGTCGCGGGTGATAACGGCCCAGTCGCCTTCTTCCAGATAGGTGATCTTGTCGGTCATCGGTGCCAGCGCGATGGCGTCCGAGCCCACGAACATCTCGCCGTCTCCGTGGCCGATGGCCAAGGGGCTGCCCTTGCGGGCGGCGATCATCAGATCGTGTTCGCCGTCAAACAGGAAGCACAGCGCAAAGGCTCCATCCAGCTTCGCCAGCGTGGCCTCGACCGCTTCTTTCGGGGTCTTGCCTTGCGCCACATAGCTTTGCGCCAAGAGCGCGACGGTCTCTGTGTCCGTCTCGGTTGAGAACTCAAGCCCTTCGGCAGCAAGCTGATCACGAAGCTCGCGGAAGTTCTCGATGATGCCGTTATGCACAACGGCCACGTTGCCCGCGCGATGTGGGTGGGCGTTGTCGGTTGTAGGTGCGCCGTGGGTGGCCCAACGGGTATGGCCGATGCCGGATTTGCCCGAAAGCGGGTTGTGGACCAGCGTGTCCGACAGGTTCACCAGCTTGCCGACCGCGCGACGACGGCCCAACTGGCCTTTCGCGTCGATGGTTGCAATGCCCGCGCTATCATAGCCGCGGTATTCCAGACGCTTCAGTGCTTCGACAAGGATCGGCGCTGCTTCGTGATCACCAAGAACCCCTACAATACCACACATTTTCAGGATCCTTTCTGACGGCGGGCTTTAGACGCCCTTAACTTTTCAAACAATTTCACGGCAAGGCCCGGTTTGATCTCAAGCTTCGGACGGGCCACAGCCATCGCCCCTGCGGGTATGTCTTTGGTGACCACAGTTCCTGTGGCGGTCATTGCTTCGTCGCCGACGGAAACAGGGGCCACAAGGCAGGTGTTCGACCCGATGAAGCTGCGCGCGCCAATGTCGGTGTGGTGCTTCGAGACACCATCATAGTTGCACGTGATGGTGCCGGCGCCGATGTTGGCACCTTCGCCGACGCGCGCGTCGCCCACATAGGACAGGTGGTTCACCTTCGCGCCTTCTTCGATCTGGGCGTTCTTGATCTCGACAAAATTGCCGATCTTGGCGTGCTCGGCCAGTTCCGCGCCGGGGCGCAGACGGGCATAGGGGCCGACCACCCCACCACGCGACACGTGGCAGCCTTCAAGGTGCGAGAAGGCGCGGATGCGGGCCTCGCTTTCCACGGTCACGCCGGGGCCGAAGACCACGTTGGGTTCCACGACGGTGTCGCGGCCAATCACCGTGTCATGCGCGAAATAGACCGTGTCGGCGGCGATCAGCGTAACGCCATCTTCCATCGCTGAGGCGCGGGCG
>CALJDH010000327.1 GCA_938023895.1 uncultured Aliiroseovarius sp. | reverse complement strand
CAGATCACGCTGCACATCTTCCTGCTGCAACAGGCGGTGGGTGTGATCCATCTGGTCGAAGGTCTCGTCCACCATGAAGCGCAGTTCCGGCGTGTGCTTGATCTTGATCGCGCGGCCGACGATGCGGCGCAGTTCGCCCTTATTGCGGGCCAAAGCCTTTACAGCCTCGTCCCCACCCTTGCCACCCAAAGGCAGCGCATAGACGGTCGCAATCGACAGGTCAGCAGTCACCCGCACCTCGCCGATGGTGATGGACATGCGCGACAGGTCAGGGTCGTGCACATCGCCACGCATCAGGGCTTCGGACAGGGTCCGGCGGATCAGTTCAGCCACGCGCAGCTGGCGCTGGTTGGGGCCACGTTGGTCTTCAAAACGGTTCTTTGCCATATCCGCCATGTATTCCTTGATGCGCTTGGGCGCAACAGGGCTTTGCCAAGCGGGCGCACTCGGGTTAGACACCCCCAAACGAAATTCGGAGACCAGACATGAGCGATTTGCCGGGCATTGTAGTGATGGGCGCATCAGGCCGTATGGGTCAGATGCTGATCAAAGAGGTGCTGGCCAATGACAAGGCGCGCCTTGTGGGGGCACTGGAACGCCCCGGCCACGACTGGGTCGGACGCGACGTGGGCGAATGTATGGGCGGCCAGCCCGTGGGCGTCGCCGTGACGGATGACGCGCTGGAAACCATGGCGAAAGCACAAGCCGTGATCGACTTCACCGCACCTGCCGCCACCGTGGATATGGCCGAGATCGCCGCGCAGGCCCGCGCCGTGCACGTGATCGGCACCACCGGTCTGACCGATGAGGATCTGGAAAAGATCGCGCTAGCCGGGCGTCACGCCACCATCGTGCGCGCTGGAAATATGAGCCTTGGTGTGAACCTTCTGACGCTTCTGACCAAAAAGGTCGCCGCCGCACTGGATGAAGATTTCGACATCGAGATCATCGAAGCCCACCACCATCACAAGGTCGACGCGCCCTCGGGCACCGCGCTGATGCTGGGCGAAGCTGCTGCCGAAGGACGTGGCGTGGATCTGGCCGAGGTCTCGGACCGTGGTCGCGATGGCATCACCGGTGCCCGCAAACGTGGAGATATCGGCTTTCATGCCGTGCGTGGTGGCGACATCGTGGGCGAGCATGACGTGATGTTTGCCGCCCCCGGCGAGCGCATCGTGCTGCGCCATCTGGCCACCGACCGCGCCATTTTTGCCCGCGGGGCCGTGAAAGCCGCCCTGTGGGGGCAGGACAAAAAACCTGGTGAATACAATATGTTGGACGTACTGGGCCTGTAAAATTAGGCGAAATACTCCCGCCCAGCGCCTTCCCTGTCGGGCTGCGCTGGTTGGGGTTGGCCCGTGCCTGCGGCACGGGCGGGCGCTTAGGTCAGGACCTCGGCCACCACTGGTCCGGGCGTCGGTGCATCACCGATGTGATATGCCGCTGAAAGCTGCGCCTTCGCCGCCTCGGCCTCGGCATCCGTGGCCGCATGGATCACCACAATCGGATCCCCTTTTTCGAGTTTGGTCCCGAGCGGTGCCAACCGGGTCAAGCCCACAGCCGGGTCGATCTTGTCTGCGGCACGGCGGCGCCCACCGCCCAGTTCGACCACACACAGACCAACCTCGCGGGTGTCGATGGCGCTGACATATCCCGCACCGTTCGCACAGAGTTCGGTGATCACCGGCGCTTGGGCCAGATGAGCTTCGGGCCTCTCGACAATATCCGACGGGCCGCCCAGCGCGGCAACCATGAGCCCAAATTTCTCGGCGGCGCGACCGCTGTCCAGCGCTTCGGCGACACGAACCCTCGCCGATCCTCCATCATTTTCGGCACCCGACGCGACCAGCATCTGTGCGCACAGAGCGGTCACAACCTCTTCCAGCCGCTGGGTACGCCGCGCTCCAGTCAGAAACTCGATAGCGTTCAACGTCTCGACCGCGTTTCCAGCAGCGTCGGCCAAGGGCTCGTTCATATCCGTCAACAGCGCGTGACATCGCAACCCTGCCAGTTGCGCGACGCGCTGGATGGATGCTGCCAAATCGCGCGCATCCTCGAAATTCGACATGAATGCGCCGTTTCCGAACTTCACATCCATTACCAACGATTCCAGCCCCGCCGCCAGCTTCTTCGACAGAATCGACGCGGTGATCAGCGGGATGCTTTCCACCGTCGCCGTCACATCCCGGATTGCGTAAAGCCGCTTGTCGGCAGGGGCGAGGTCTCCGGTCTGGCCAATAATGGCGCAGCCCACGTCGCGCACGACCCGATCGAACAGCGCGTTGTCCGGCTGCGAGGTATATCCGGGGATCGCGTCCATCTTGTCCAGCGTGCCGCCCGTGTGCCCCAATCCGCGCCCCGAGATCATCGGTACGTAGGCCCCGCATGCGGCCAAAATGGGCGCGAGCATCAGGCTGACATTGTCGCCGACGCCACCCGTTGAATGCTTGTCCACCACAGGGCCGGGCATGTCTGGCCAGCGAAACACATCGCCACTGTCGCGCATGGCAAGGGTCAGTGCGGCGGTCTCGTCCGGCGACAATCCTTTCAACCAAGAGGCCATCGCGAAGGCCGCGACCTGCGCATCGCTGGCCCCGCCTTCGGCGATGCCCTGCACCATTGCGGCAATGTCGGCCTCGCTCAGGATCTGGCCGTCGCGCTTTTTTCGGATCACTTCGGAAATCAGCATGGTCTGCTCCGCTTTTCTTTCACCTTCCGCCCAATTCCGCGGCAACGCAAGGGGTTGCAAAGGGGCAGGTCTCGGCTCAGAAAGCGATTATGATCACGCGTGAGTTTCAAAAAGGCGATGCCCATTCCACGGCCGTTTATTCGGATTGCGAAAAGTACCGCTATACGTTGACGCGTGTGTGGGACCCCGCTGGGCGCAAAGCACTGTTCATTATGTTGAACCCGTCGACGGCAACGGAAGTGCAAAACGATCCGACGGTCGAGCGCTGCGAACGCCGTGCCCGCACACTGGGATTTGGCGCGTTTCGGGTCACGAATATTTTTGCTTGGCGCGACACGGATCCGCGCAAGATGCGTACGGCAGTGGATCCCGTAGGCCCGGCAAATGACGCCGCCATTTTAGAGAGTTGCCCCTGGGCCGATCAGGTCATCTGCGGGTGGGGCACCCATGGCGCACATCTGTCACGCGGGCCTGAAGTTGAACATCTTCTTCGGCAGACCAGTCAGCCAACGTTTCACTTGGGCCTCACCAAAGGTGGGCATCCGAAACATCCACTTTACATTGCCTATGCCCAACAGCCGGTACGATGGTTCTAAGCCCGCATACTAGGCGAATATGTTCTCACGGACTTCGACATAGATATCATGCACCGTGGCATCCGGGGCGCCCTTCAGGATGGCGACCACTTGGCCATCAACAGTGACCACGCCATCTTGCCCATCGTCCGATGGGCTGACTTCGCAGGTCAGGTCCGAATGACCTCCATCCTCATCCAACGAGATGCGCAGAAAGTCCCGGCCCGTTTCGAAATCAGTAATCTGAGCGACTGGCATTCCGTCCTCGCCATCGGGATATAGCCAGAAAATGTCATTACCATCGCCCCCGGTAGCCACATCTGAAGCCCCGAAGATCAAGGTGTCATCCCCGTCACCTCCATCCAACACATCGGTCGCGTGGTCGTTGTGCCAGGCGTAGTCATGCTGCTCTGCGCCGCTTTCTTCCATGGCGTGACCGAAGTGATCAATCACGTCGTCGCCATCGCCTCCGATCAGCCAATCGGCACCAAGCCCGCCCTTCAGGACGTCATCTCCGTCACCGCCATCTAGAATGTCGTCATCCGTGGCATCAAGATCGCCTGACAGCTCAAGCTCGTGTCCGCCGCCGAACAGCTGGTCGTCCCCGTCGCCTCCGGTCAGGACGTCATCGCCTGTGCCGCCATCCAGATAGCTGTCGATGCTATCAGATCCATCCAAAGTGTCGTCGCCCTGCCCGCCATAGGCAGCAAGCGCACCGTCGCCTGCAATAATGGTGTCGTCTCCGTCATTGCCAAACACATAGGCTGCGTCATCGCCGGCCTGGACGGTATCATCGCCCGCGCCCGCATCAACCACGTCAACCGATCCATCGCCCGTTACGACAGCCGTTCCCCGGAAAGTCGTGATCGCCCCCGGATCCGCACCCGCACCAGATGCGCCAAGGGTCACGTCATCATCCCCAGTGGTCAGCACATGTTCGGTCGTTCCGGATACAAAGTGATCCAAATCTTCGCGCCCATAATGGGAATCGGTTTCGGTGCCCAGAAGCTGATCCAGCAAGGTCTGATCCTTGTCAGGGCTGTCACCATCCCCCAACCCGCCATTCGGGGTCAGCACGCCCGTCATGGGAGTCGTGCCGCCACCCACGTCATCATCGTCGGACCCGCCCCCGTTTCCTTTGAGGTCGTTCCCCACATCATCAGTGAAACTGTCCGCCAGAACCGCAACCGGAAGAAGGCTTAGAAACAATAACCCAAATAGCATTCGATACGCCGCCTGTTCTTATTTGCCCGTACAACATCCACCACAATGATGAGGATCACCGCTTGCGAATGTATGAAACACCACGCATTCTTCGACTGGTATTTGCGAACAAGTTTAATCAAACCCAAAGTTAACAAAGTGTTAACGCCAGCGCCGCGGTGCAAAACAAGGAACAAGTGATGCAAGAAAAGGACAGTGACACCCCAGACCAGCTGACCCAGCGCGAGGAACAGCTCTCGCTTGAGGTGCGCGCCCTTCGGGCCGAGGTCGAGCGCATGAACAACCACCGCTTCATTCGCTTGCATGACAACTTGTTCAAACTGGGAATGTTTCAACTGTATCGCGGGCTGGCCTTTGGTCTGGGATCCGTGCTGGGGGCCACCATTCTTGTCTCTTGGGTGATCTATATGCTGGGCTCGATCGACTTCATCCCGGTGCTGGGCGACTGGGCCAGCCAGATCATCGAGGAAATTCAAGTCACGCCGACCGAGCAATAAGGATCTAGGCGATTTCCTTTGCGTTTAACGCAGAATCCTTCTATACGCCCCCATCCGTCTGAAAATGGCGGGTATCTCCATGGGCCTTGCTGGACGACATCCCGGCCTGCGCCATCCACTCTAACCTATGAAGGAGACCCCGATGTCGATTACTGCTGAAGAAAAGAACCGCCTGATCAAGGAATTCGGCACCAAAGAAGG
>CALJDH010000326.1 GCA_938023895.1 uncultured Aliiroseovarius sp. | reverse complement strand
CGTCGGAGACATATTCGGGGCCGGATAGGCCCAATAACAGGGACGGTATCGGGACAGTATCCGAACCGAAGTGACGATAATGGAAGGTTTCACGCTGATTGACGGGATCGTGGCAGCGGTCATTCTTATCTCGGCAATTCTGGCATATTCGCGCGGCTTCGTGCGCGAAGGCATGTCGATCCTGGGTTGGATCGCGGCAGCCGTTCTGGCCTATATCTTTGCCCCGCGCGCCCTGCCGCTGATCAAGGAAATCCCGGTTCTGAAAGATTTCATCGCCGACAGTTGCGAATTGTCGATGATTGCGGCCTTCGCGGGCGTCTTTGCGCTGGCGCTTGTTATCGTGTCGATCTTCACACCGCTGTTTTCCTCGGCCGTACAGCGCTCGGCGCTTGGCGGGCTGGACCAAGCGCTTGGCTTCATCTTCGGTGTGCTGCGTGGCCTTGTATTGGTGGCGATTGCGCTGGTGGTCTATGACCGCATCGTAACCACTGACACTATCCCGATGGTGGATGACAGCCGCACCGCCAAGATCTTCGCCCGCACGCAGGATCGCATCAACGAACAGATCCCCGAGGACGCCCCCGGCTGGATCGTCGGCAAGTACGAAGAGCTGGTCGGTGCCTGCTCGGGCGGATTGCCCACCACCGAAACCGGAAACTGAACCATTCACAACGCGCCCCCGGGCGCGTTGTTTCGTTTCAGGGGCCGAATTAATCGCCCTAGCATTGTGATAGTTTGATGACACGGCGCACCCTCTCCAGTAAGAGAGGCCCAACGCCACGGAATCGGAGACCGCTGCTCATGTCCGACACCTCGCCCGCCTGCCCCTCTACCATGCCATTTGCGCATCCGTTTGATGACGACAAGCTGAAGGAGGAATGCGGCGTATTCGGCGTAATCGGCCTGAAAGACGCTGCCAACTTCGTCGCGCTTGGCCTGCACGCCCTACAGCACCGCGGACAAGAAGCGGGCGGCATCGTCTGCCACGATCCCGATGAAGGGTTTAACTCGGCCCGTCGTTTTGGCTATGTGCGCGACAACTTCACCAAGGCCAGCGTGATGGAGACCCTGCCGGGTCCGCTTTCCATTGGCCATGTCCGCTATTCCACCGCCGGATCGAAAGGTGCCGTCATCCGCGACGTGCAGCCCTTCTTTGGCGAGTTTTCGATGGGCGGCGCAGCGATTGCCCATAACGGCAACATCACCAATGCCGACGCCCTGCGCAAAGAACTGATCGAGCGCGGCTCGATCTTCCAAAGCTCATCGGACAGTGAATGCATCATTCACCTGATGGCACGTTCGCTGCAACGCACCATCCCCGAGCGGATGGAAGACGCGCTGCGTCGGGTCGAAGGTGCGTTCTCGGTCGTCGCCATGACCCGCACCAAGCTGATGGGCGTGCGTGACCCGCACGGGGTGCGCCCTCTGGTTCTGGGTAAACTGGGCGAAGGCTGGGTTCTGTCGTCGGAAACCTGTGCGCTGGACATCATCGGCGCCGAGTTCATTCGCGAAATCGAGCCGGGCGAGATGGTGGTCATCACCGACGAGGGCGTGGACAGCAGCTTCCCGTTCCGCCCCCAGCCCTCGAAGTTCTGCATCTTCGAGCACGTCTACTTCTCGCGTCCCGACAGCTCGTATGGCGGGCGTTCGGTCTATGAAACCCGCCGCCAGATCGGCGTGGAACTGGCCCGCGAAACCCCGGTCGACGCGGATCTGGTCTGCCCGATCCCGGACAGCGGCGTGCCTTCGGCCATCGGATACAGCCAAGAAAGCGGCATCCCCTATGCGCTGGGGATCATCCGCAACCAGTATATGGGCCGGACCTTTATTGAGCCGACCGAACAGATCCGCAACATGGGCGTGCGTCTGAAGCTTAACGTGAACCGCGCGCTGATCCGTGGCAAACGCGTTATTCTGGTCGACGACAGCGTGGTGCGCGGCACCACGACCCGCAAGATCAAAGAGATGCTGCTGGACGCGGGCGCCAAGGAAGTTCACTTCCGCATCGCATCCCCCCCCACCGCGTGGCCCTGTTTCTACGGCGTCGACACGCCCAACCGCGATAAACTTCTGGCCGCGCAGATGACCGAAGACGAGATGTGCGAACATCTGAAGGTCGACAGCCTGAAATTCATCTCGCTCGACGGCCTCTATCGCGCCGTTGGCGAAGCAGAAGGCCGCAACAAAGAGTGCCCGCAATATTGCGACGCGTGTTTCTCGGGTGAATATCCGGTGACGCCTGCGGACCAGATCGAAAAAGGGTTCGAGCTGAAGGCGGCGGAGTAAACTCCGTCAGCGCCTCGAACGCTCCAAGCGAGACATTTATGACCGACACACAAAAAATCGCCCTCGTAACCGGTGCATCACGTGGCCTTGGGGCCGCCCTTGCGCTGGAGCTGTCCAAGACCCATCACGTTGTGGCCGTCGGCCGCACCACGGGCGCGTTGGAAGAGCTTGATGACAAGATCAAAGCGCAGGGTGGCTCGGCCACTCTGGCGCCGATGGATGTAACCAACAAAGACGCGATGGCGCATCTGTGCCGGTCAATCCATGACCGTTGGGGACCGATTGATGTCTGGGCGCATACGGCGATTTACGGCCCTGCGTTGATGCCGACCCCTGATCTGGACGACAAAGGCTGGACGCAGGCGTGGAACACCAATGTCGAGGCCACGCGCAACCTCATCTATATGGTCAACGCGCTGATGACCGATGACAGCACCGCGCTGTTCTTTGCTGACGACCATGCGGGCGAGAAATTCTTTGCAGGCTATGGTGCGACCAAGGCCGCCCAAGTCGCGATGGTCCGCAGTTGGGCGGCTGAGAATGCCAATATCGGCCCGCGCGTGGTCGTGGCGGAACCCAAGCCTCTGGCAACCTCGATGCGGGGGCGTTTCTTCCCCGGCGAAGACCGCAGCACCTTGGCCCCGGTCGAAGACGAGGCAAAGCGCATCCTGTCCGAAGCGAACCTCGCCTAAAACTCTGGCCGGATCGCAACGGTTTTCACTTCGTCGCTTCAACACTGCCCGCCGTGCTTGCTGCACCGGCGTCGCTGCCCTATTGAATGGCAAAAGGCCACCAAATCAGGGCTCGGCGGAAAGGGCAAACCATGCGCATTCTCATCACCAATGACGACGGGATCAACGCACCCGGCCTGAAAGTGGCCGAAACCATCGCCCAGCAGGTCGCACAGGACTTGGCCGGTGAAAAGGCCGAGATCTGGACCGTCGCCCCCGCCTTCGAGCAATCCGGCGTAGGCCACTGCATTTCCTACACCAGCCCCTTCATGATCGCCGAGCTTGCCCCGCGCCGGTTTGCCGCCGAGGGCAGCCCTGCCGATTGTGTGCTGGCCGCGCTGTATGACGTGATGCCCGAACGCCCCGATCTTGTGATCTCGGGGGTGAACCGGGGCAACAACTCGGCCGAGAACGCGCTCTATTCCGGCACGCTGGGTGCCGCGATGGAGGCCGCATTGCAGGGCCTTCCGGCGATCGCCCTGTCGCAATACATGGGCCTCGGCACCAAGGATCTGGACACCGTGTTTCAGGCCGCCGCCGCCTATGGCCCCGAGATTGTGCGCAAGCTTCTGGAAAGCGGCCCCTGGGACAAGGGCAGCAACTATCCAGTTTTCTATAACGTGAACTTCCCACCCGTCGCCGCCGATCTGGTAAAGGGCGTGCGGACAGCGCCACAGGGCTGGCGTCATGACGCATTTTTCGGAACCGAGGCGCATCACAGCCCGTCAGGCCGCAAGTTCCTGTGGATCAAGGGCGGGCCGCAAGCCACACCGTCCGAACCGGGCAT
The DNA here is from genome assembly GCA_938023895.1 of uncultured Aliiroseovarius sp. Classification (GTDB taxonomy): domain Bacteria; phylum Pseudomonadota; class Alphaproteobacteria; order Rhodobacterales; family Rhodobacteraceae; genus Aliiroseovarius. The sequence continues at coordinate 3,740 of CALJDH010000326.1, read as the reverse complement.
GGACCTGACCGTGAACCTCGAAGGCTATGTCTCGGTCACGCCAATGCGGGCGGACCTGACCGCACATGACCATCTGGCCACGCTGGAAGGGCTGTTTGAATGAACCAAGCAGACGGACCAGCCCCTGTTGCATGGGATGCGGAACAGAAGATGCAGTTCCTGTTCGCGCTCCGCTCGAAAGGTGTAACGAACCCACGTGTCTTGTCCGCGATGGAAGAAATCGACCGCGGCCCCTTTGTACGCGGGGTCTTTGCCAAGCGTGCCTACGAAGACATGCCGCTGCCGATTGCCTGCGGTCAGACGATCTCGCAGCCGTCGGTCGTGGGGCTAATGACACAGGCGGCGGATATCTCGCCCCGCGACAAGGTGCTCGAGCTGGGGACCGGGTCCGGCTATCAGGCGGCAATCCTGTCGAAGCTCGCCCGCCGGGTCTATACCATCGACCGCCACCGCCGCCTTGTGGCCGAAGCTCGCGAACTATTCGAAGCAATGGACCTGCACAACATCACCGCCATCACCGGTGACGGATCGCGCGGCCTGCCCGATCAGGCGCCTTTTGATCGCATCATCGTCACAGCCGCTGCCGAAGACCCGCCCAGTCCGCTCTTGGCGCAGCTGGCAGTTGGCGGTATCATGATTGTACCGGTAGGACAGTCTGACGCCGTGCAAAGCCTGATCAAGGTCACCAGAACCGAGACAGGATTTGACTATGAAGAGCTTCTGCCGGTGCGGTTCGTACCCCTTTTGGAAGGGCTGGGGCGCGAGTGACGATTTTTCCCGCGACGGCGGGGTTCGGTTGGGGTATCCCAGCCACATCATGACAAGGCCCGCAAAAAGGGTCACATGCAGAGCCTGACAAACAGGCCCATGAATTGAGGAAGAGACGAGCAATGCCACTCCACAGCACATTTGCGTGCCTGCCCCCGCATGTCGAGACGCGTCGCGGGGTGAAAACGCGCGCGACACTTCTTTTAGGATCGCTTCTGGCGCTTTCCGCGTGCGGGAATTTCGACATGGATTTCCGCGGCTTGGCCGGGGGCGAGCTGTCCACCGCCCACGCCGCGCAATCCGTCGGAACAGCACAACGCCCGCAACCTGATAATCGCGGCGTGATTTCATATCCCGGTTATCAGGTGGCGCTGGCCAATCGCGGCGACACCGTCGCCGACGTCGCGGGCCGGATCGGCATGAACCCCGCCGAGCTTGGGCGCTATAACGGTCTGGCACTGGACGCGCCCCTACGCGAGGGAGAGCTTCTGGCCCTGCCCCGTCGCGTAACGGAACCCGCAAGCGGGGTGATCAAATCCGGAGGCGAGATTAATATCTCTACACTTGCAGGCGACGCCATTGAACGCGCGGACAACACGCCTGCGTCCACAACGGCGCCAAATGCCTCGGGCCAACAGCCGTTGCGCCACCGCGTTGAACGCGGCGAAACCGCGTACTCTATCGCACGGAGCTATGGTGTGTCGGTACGCTCTTTGGCCGATTGGAATGGGCTGGGTGCAAATCTGACCGTGCGCGAAGGCCAGCACCTGCTGATCCCGGTGAAGGTTCCCACTCTTGTAAAAGAGCGCCGGATTTCGCAACCAGGCCAGGGGTCCGCCACCCCGACCCCTCCTTCGGCTGCAGAAGCCCTGCCTAAGGACGAAGTCAAACGGCCTGCTCCCAAAGCCCCAGACGCTCCGAAGCTGGCCGAAACTCGCACTCAAGCAAGCGCGGCCCAAATGTCGTTGCCGGTTGCCGGGAAAGTCACAAGTGCGTTTGACGCTGAGAAAGCAGGATACATCCTGATCTCGGCCAAGCCGGGCGACCCGGTGAAAGCTGCCGCAAGCGGCACGGTCCGATTGGTGTCAAAGGACGTCGAAGGGGAAGAAATCGTGGTCATCGACCACGGCAACGGCACCCAGACGGCTTATAGCTTCATTGGTGGGATCACGGTGAAGAAAGGTCAAAAGGTCAAACGCGGTCAACAGATCGCCGTGGCGACCAAGAACCGCTATAACGCGATTCAGTTCCTTGTGTTCAAGGGGACGGAACCGGTTGACCCGATGCCATATCTGAACTGAGGGTTAAGGGGCTCTGCCCCTCGCCCCTTCCGGGCTCACCCCGGGTTACTTGAGACAAGAAAAAGGGGCGCCAGTTTCAGGCGCCCCTTTTCTGTAGCGGTATTCTCGTGCATAATCTATTCGTCCGCGCGCCCCTTCCCAAGGTGTTTACGCAGCCGCGAAGGTGTTGATTTCTTGCGGTTTTTATACGGGTTCTTGTCCCCCTGCCCGCGCATCGTCAGGCGAATAGGTGTACCCGGCATATCAAAGTCTTCACGCAGACCGTTGATCAGATAGCGCGAATAGCTTTCCGGCAGCTTATCGGGGTGCGAACACATCACAATGAACCCCGGCGGGCGGGTTTTGGCCTGTGTCATGTAGCGCAGCTTGATGCGGCGACCGCCCGGTGCGGGGGGTGGGTGCGCCGAAACCATCTCGGCCAGCCAGCCGTTCAAATGTGCGGTCTTCACCCGGCGGTTCCACACATCATAGGCGCGCATGACAGCCTCGTGCAGGCGGTCCATTCCCCGACCCGTCTTGGCCGAGATCGTAATCAAGGGTGCCCCGCGCAATTGCGGCAGCAGCCGGTTGAACGATTCCAACAGGCCTTTCAGCTTGGCCTGTTTCTCTGGCTCAACATCCCATTTGTTTACGGCGATGACAACAGCGCGGCCTTCGCGTTCAGCCAAGTCAGCGATGCGCAGATCTTGCTGTTCAAAGGGAATGGCAGCATCCAGCAGAACGACCACGACTTCGGCAAACTTCACCGCGCGCAGACCGTCAGATACGGAGAGCTTTTCAAGCTTCTCCTGCACTTTCGCTCGCTTGCGCATCCCGGCAGTGTCAAAGATCCGGGTCGGCGTGCCGTTCCAGTCGAACTTAACCGAAATCGAGTCGCGGGTGATCCCGGCTTCGGGTCCGGTCAGCAGACGCTCTTCGCCGATCAGCTTGTTGATCAGCGTCGACTTCCCCGCATTCGGACGGCCAATGACGGCAACCTGAAGCGGTTTTTCGTTGGTGGGGATCTTGGGCGCGTCTTCGTCGCTATCCGCATCGATATCCACTTCGGTTTCAGGCGCGGTTTCAGCGGCACGGGCTTCGAACTCTTCCGCTATGGGCTGCAAAGCTGACAGCAGCTCGCCCATGCCTTCACCATGTTCGGCAGACATGCGCACGGGTTCGCCAAGGCCCAGAGAATACGCCTCGATCACACCAGCATCGGCAGCTTTACCTTCGGCTTTGTTGGCGCCCAGAATGACGTGAGCATTCTTGCGACGCAGGATGTCGGCGAACACCTCGTCCGCGGGCAGAATCCCGACGCGCCCGTCCACAAGGAACAGGCAAGCATCGGCCATTTCCACGGCGCGCTCGGTCAAACGGCGCATCCGGCCCTGAAGGCTTTCATCCGTTGCTTCCTCAAGCCCCGCCGTGTCGATCACGGTAAAACGCAGGTCCCCCAGCCGTGCCTCGCCTTCACGCAGGTCACGGGTAACGCCCGGCTGGTCATCCACCAGCGCAAGACGCTTGCCAACCAATCGGTTGAACAGGGTCGATTTGCCCACATTCGGGCGCCCCACAATAGCAAGGGTGAAGCTCATATTGCTCTCCGGGTCACATCAAGCGCCCCGCATACACGGTTTTTAAGTCAGCGCAAAGCCAGAAGTTTGCCGTCACGCGCCACTACATAGGCAA
>CALJDH010000325.1 GCA_938023895.1 uncultured Aliiroseovarius sp. | reverse complement strand
TGCTGCCGGGCACCGCGCGCTCGATGCGCCGGATGGAGAAAATCACCGGCCGTTCGGATGACATGATCATCCTGCGCGGCGTGAACGTCTTCCCGACCCAGATCGAAGAACAGCTGATGGACGTGCCTGCCCTAAGTCCCCACTTCCAGATCGAACTGGTCCGCCCGGGTCGTATGGACGAAATGCACATCCATGTGGAAATGGCCGAAGGTCAGTCGCAAGACGGCGCCGAAGCCGCCGCCCGCGCCCTGTCCGGCAAGGTAAAATCCAACGTGGGTGTCAGCGCCAAAGTGCATGTTGCCGAGGGTGGTAAGGTTGCACGAAGCGAGGGTAAGGCTGTAAGGGTCGTTGATAACCGCCCGAAGGAGTAATCCATGCCACGTGGGATCGCCCGTGATCACGAAGAAAAACGCGCTGCCATCCGCAAGGGGGCAGCGGCCTATTTCGCAGAGCACGGGTTTGATCGCGCGTCCATGACGGCTGCCGCCAAGCATTGCGGGGTCTCGAAAGCGCTGATCTATCACTATTATGACAGCAAAGAGGCCCTGCTTTACGACATTCTCGACCACCATCTGTCCAAATTGGTGGCCGACGTTGAAGCCGCCCCTGAAACCGATGGGCTGAGGGGTTTGGTCCGCGCCATTTTGGTCGCCTATAAAGGCGCGGATGCCGAGCACAAATTGCAGCTGGACAGCCTGACCGTTCTAGAGCCCGAACAACAGGCGCCTCTGGTGGATTTGCAGCGTCGCCTGATCGACATGATGGGCGCGGCGTTGAAGGCCGAAGCGCCTGAACGTTTTGAAAACGGCGCCAACCTGCGCGCTGTGACCATGTCAGTTTTCGGCATACTGAACTGGTACTATATGTGGAACCGCCCCGGAAAAGGGCTGAACCGCGAAGACTATGCCGATCTGGTGACAGATCTGGTTCTGGGCGGCGTCCACGCCCTGTAAATTCGGCCCTGTCCGATACGCCCCTTTCGGCAAACTTCCCCCACATCTATGCAGATCACGATCCTGTGATTTCGAAAATAGATGCATATGCATACAATTGGGGAAACGAGTCACCATCGCCTGAAAGGACTAGGTATGAATTCTGCACGCATTCTCGCTTTCGCAACCCTCGCCAGCATCACTATGGCAAGCGGACTTGCCGCACACACAGACGCCACAAACCCCGCCGTGATAAAGCGGATGGAGGTAATGAAGGCCATTGGCGGCTCGATGAAAACGCTAGCGGGCATGGCCAAAGGCGAGATGGCGTTTGACGCGGATAAGGCCAATGCAGCCGTCGCGACCATCGCCGATCAAGGCATGATGGTACCCGCTGTGTTCGAAGCCAACGAAACCGATCCCGCAACCGAAGCCCTGCCCGCAATCTGGGAAAACTGGGATGATTTCGCCAAGAAAGCCGACGACATGGTTGTGGCGGCCAAAGGCGTTGCCGAGATCACCGAACAAGGCGCGATTGGCGCGGCTTTGGGTCAGATCGGCGGCACCTGCAAAGCCTGCCACGACGACTACCGCAAAAAATAAGCGCGGAGCGAACAGGACGGGGGCGGTGCAAGGATGCGCCGCCCGTTTGCGTTTCGGGATTAGAAAACGCCTTAGCGCGGCTTCGTCAAACGCGACCATCCCCGAACAGCAAAGGATTTCCTTTTCAATGTCGCGCTTGTACAAATGCGTGTCGCTGGCTGCTTGAAACTTCATCGGTTTTTCGCCCACTCTTGCGACAACCAACAGAGGAGTATGAACATGCGCACCCGTGCCGCCGTCGCCGTAGAAGCAGGCAAACCGCTTGAGATTATGGAAGTGAACCTTGAAGGCCCGCGTGCCGGCGAAGTTCTGGTCGAAATCAAGGCCACCGGCCTGTGCCATACCGACGAATTCACCCGCTCGGGCGATGATCCCGAAGGCATCTTCCCGGCCATTCTGGGCCACGAAGGCGCAGGCGTTGTGATCGAAGTGGGCGAAGGCGTCACCACGCTTGAGGTTGGCGACCACGTGATCCCGCTCTACACCCCGGAATGCCGCGAGTGTGAATACTGTCTGAACCCGAAAACCAACCTTTGTCAGTCGATCCGCTCGACCCAAGGCGCAGGTCTGTTGCCGGATGGCTCGACCCGTTTCTCGATGCTGGATGGCACGCCGATCCACCACTACATGGGCTGCTCGACCTTCGCCAACCACACGGTTGTGCCTGAAATCGCGCTGGCAAAGGTCCGCAAGGACGCACCTTTTGATAAGATCTGCTACATCGGCTGCGGCGTCACGACCGGCATCGGCGCGGTGATCAACACCGCCAAGGTCGAGATCGGCTCGACCGCCGTGGTGTTCGGTCTGGGTGGCATTGGTCTGAACGTCATCCAAGGCCTGCGGATGGCCGGAGCGGATCAGATCGTCGGCGTGGACCTGAATGACGGCAAAGAAGAAATGGGCCGCCACTTTGGCATGACCGATTTCGTGAACCCCTCGAAGATTGATGGCGACCTTGTTGCCCATCTGGTCGAGCTGACCGGCGGCGGCGCAGATTATTCGTTCGATGCCACCGGCAACGTGAAGGTGATGCGCGACGCTCTGGAATGTGCCCACAAGGGTTGGGGGGAATCGATCATCATCGGTGTCGCACCCGCAGGCGCCGAGATTTCGACCCGCCCCTTCCAGCTGGTCACCGGCCGCGTCTGGCGTGGCACGGCCTTCGGCGGTGCGTCGGGCAGGACGGATGTGCCGAAGATCGTCGATTGGTACATGGACGGCAAGATCGAGATCGACCCGATGATCACCCACAAGCTGAGCCTTGATCAGATCAACGAAGGGTTCGAGCTGATGCACAAAGGTGAAAGCATCCGCGCCGTAGTGGAATTCTGATCCACACGACCATCCAACACAAAGGGGGCCTCGGCCCCCTTTTTACTATCTACCGCACGTTTTCCTGCAGCCACCTCTCCTCACTTTTGGCTTCGCGTAAATACTCGTCCTCATGCCGCAAAAAGTGTGGATTCACGGTAAATTTTAAAGCTCGAACAACACCACTCTGGTCAATCGGCTTCATATCCCCACGTTCTCGAGCATAGTTGAACATCGTTTCAGAAACAGCATATAGACCAGCCCAGTTGACGGTCCTTTCAAAATTTTGTTCTTCCGAGACAAGCATCTCCTCATCATCAAACTCGCCCTGCCAGCGCGCAAAGTATACTTGGTGCAGTTTCAGTAGATCAGAAAGCCTGTGCGCTACTTCGGCCTGATCCCGATGGTGTTGTTCAATAACATCGCGAATGGTCTGCAGAACGCTTTCTGATAGCATTAGATCCGCGCGGGTCGACTTCTCGAATTCAGGGTCTTCTCTGAGCGCATCATTCTCGGCAAGCTCCACCGACGCTTTTGCTCCACTCATAAACGTTTTGCACATCCCAGATAGAGCGCTAGGTAAAAGCGCATTCGCGGCCATCAACTTCCGTCGCCGCGCCTCCTCATCTCGCTCGAACTGCGTGCCTATGCTTATGAACACCCCAAATAATGCAAACCCCGCGACGGCCAGTGAAATCAACGCCGTCACAACGAACGTGTACAGCCGTGTCCACTCCGTCCCGAACTCGCCTGACAAGATCCAACTCAGAACAATCCCGGTAATCACACCGATGAACATCCCAATGGGGGTATTCAGCAAGTAAGGTCCATATTTCTTTACAATCGGGTTCTGCATTTCAATCCTCTTCGATGTCATTGTTAGACATACAAAACTCCACCTGAAATGGAAGTCGTTGAAATTGCGGGCTTGCCTTCCCATTTCAAAACCATAAGTTAGAACCATTCTAATTCAGGAGCTTTCCATGCTGTCCGCTACCCTGCATCGCCGCCGTTTTTCCGATCTATCCGAACAGGAAATCCTCGCGCTGGCCATTTCGAACGAGGAAGACGACGCGCGGATCTATCGGCAGTATGCCGAGCATCTACGGGAAGAGTTCCCCTCGTCCGCGAAAGTGTTCGATGGCATGGCCGAGGAAGAAGACGAGCATCGTCGTCTGCTGATCGAGGCCCACAAAGTGCGCTTCGGAGACGTCATCCCCTTGATCCGCCGCGAACACGTGGCAGGCTTCTATGCCCGCCGCCCGATCTGGCTGGTCGAGAACCTTGGCCTAGAAACCATCCGGGGCGAGGCCCGCGAGATGGAACGCCAAGCCGAGCAGTTTTATCGTAAGGCTGCCGACCGCACATCGGATGCAAATACCCGCAAGCTTCTGGGCGATCTGGCCGCCGCCGAGGCCGACCACGCCCACGCCGCGGTCGATCTGGAAGCCAAACATCTGGATGACAGCGCCCGCGAAAGCGAAGATGAAGCCGCCCATCGTCAGTTCATCCTAACATGGGTGCAGCCGGGTCTGGCCGGGCTGATGGACGGCTCGGTCTCGACCCTTGCGCCGATCTTCGCCACTGCCTTCGCCACGCAGGACACGCACACCACGTTCCTTGTCGGGCTTGCGGCCAGTGTGGGCGCGGGGATCTCGATGGGCTTCACCGAAGCGGCCTCGGATGATGGCGAGCTGTCGGGGCGCGGCAGCCCTGTGAAACGCGGCTTTGCCTCGGGCATCATGACCACGCTGGGTGGCTTGGGCCACGCGCTGCCCTACTTGATCACCGATTTCTGGACCGCCACGACCATCGCGATCCTCGTCGTCTTCGTCGAGCTTTGGGCAATTGTGTGGATCCAGAACCGCTTCATGCAAACCCCCTTCATGCGCGCGACACTGCAAGTTGTCGTGGGCGGCGCACTGGTCTTCGCAGCCGGCGCGCTTATTGGCGGCGGCTAGGCTGGTCCGACGTTTCATCGCGACTGGCGATAACCGAAACAGCGCTCCGCACGCAGGATTGCCTTACAGAAGGAGGCGATCATGTGCGACGCAAATGGAACCGCCGTGGGAACGGTGCTGCTTGAAAACGACCGGATGCGCGTCACCGAGTGGCGCTTTGCCAAAAGGGGCGACAATACCGGCTGGCATCGGCACGCCTATGACTATCTTGTCATTCCAATGTTTGACGGAATTCTAGAGATCGACCTGCCCGATGGAACGCGTGTCGAGGCGACGCTTAGGAACGGTGTTCCCTATGACCGCAAGGCTGGTGTCGAGCATGACGTGATCAATGGAAATGACTTCGAATGCGCATTTATTGAGGTCGAGTTGCTTGAAGACGCCAAGCCAACCTAAGCGCCGCATGGTCAAGTGAAATTCTCCGTGCTAGGGCTTGGCGTATGATCGACGTGCTGCTTCAAACCCTTCCGTTC
>CALJDH010000324.1 GCA_938023895.1 uncultured Aliiroseovarius sp. | reverse complement strand
GATTTCAGCCCGCGCTGCACACTTTCTACCAGCCGAATATCCTCTTCAACAGTGGTGTCGCGATCCTGCACCGCAAGCCCGCGGATCACGTCGCTTTCGGCGCCGTCAGGTGTGTACCATCCACGCCAGACAGTGCAGTTTTCGGGCCCATCCGCGCGCCAGTGATAGGTGTTCAGCACGTTGCCCGGATAGCATTGGAACGAGAACATGGGCCATAGGAACCAGCTTTGATAGTCCCCCGCATGGGGCACCGAGAGGTCCACGGGATAGGTCATCTTGTCCATAGACTGACATTCGGTCGTGTGGCGCAGAACATAGCCGCCGCCCGCATCCGGTTGGATGTCATAAGTTTCCGGCTTGATCACGCCCTCGGCGAAGGTCGCGTGGTTAATGGGGCAGTGATAGCACTCGGAGTAATTCTCGACCGAGACCTTCCAGTTGCAGTTCTCGGGCACCTCGACCCACTCCAAAGGCGCTAGCGTGTCGACATTAGGGACGAAGGCAGCGATTTCATCGCGTACGCCGGGGAACCAGTCGTCCATCGGGGCGGCGGCATCATCCAGATTGACGAAGAGGAAGCCGTGGAAATCCTCGGTCCGGACTTCTGTCAGGCAGATCTTTGACCGATCAAAGCCCGGTACCGACTTGATATTCGGACCCGCCCGCAGATGGCCGGTCAGCTCGTAGGTCCATGCGTGATAGGGGCAGACCACCACGCGGGTGTTGCCGGTGCCTGTGACCATCTCATGCGCGCGGTGCTGGCAGACGTTATAGAAGGTGCGGATCACCTGATCCCGGCCACGGATCGAAAACAGGTTCTGGCCCGCGATCTCGAAGGTGAAATAGTCGCCGACATTGGGCAGTTGGCTGACATGGCCCGCAAACTGCCACGTCCGCGCAAGCAGGCCGGACAACTCCTGCGCATAGATATCAGGGTCGGTGTAATAGCGTGCGGCCAAGGACCGCGTGGGGGGTGCCGTCATGCAGGATCCTCGCGATAGATGCCAAGCTGGTGACGTCGGCTGTGGAATTTTTCGACCCGCTCGACGATCTCGTCACTGGCCACTGCGATGACGAAACTGAGAAGCGTTTCCAAAAGCGCGATGGTCGAAACGGAAGACGGGAAAAACTGCGGTGCGTCGGCCTGCACAACGAACCGGTGATCCGCAGCGCGCAGGACCGGGCTTGCCGGGCTGTCCGAGATGCCGATAATCCGAACGCCCTGCTCGCGGGCAACGCCGATCGCGTCCAGCACTTCGGATCGATAGGGATGGCAGGTCACGGCGATCAGAACGTCACGCTCGTCCGCCCAAGCCAGATCGTCGACAGCGGTCGAGCCGGATCGCGGGATGGCGTGAAACTGAGTCATCCCGGTGGACGCCAAATAGGTGAAATTGCGCGCGTTTGCGTTGTTCACGCCGACGCCCAGCGTAAAGACATTGCGGCAGTTCCAAATTTCTTCGGCTGCGGCCTTTAGTTCAGCCACGTCTACGCGGGCAAAGGTTTCCTCGATATTGCCCAGAAGGCCGGTGACCGTCTCGGCATAAAGAGCGCCCAACTCGCCGCGTTTGGACAGATCCTGCAGCCAGCGGGCCCGATCAGGGAAGTCCACGTTGCCGTTGCGAATGGCTTCGCGGAAGGGCTCGCGGAAATCGTCGTAGCCATCAAAGCCCACCTGACGCGCCATACGGACAACCGTGTTGGGCTTCACATTCGCGGCTTCCGCAATTTCGCGCACGGTCGAGACCCCGACATCGCGCGGGTTTTCCAGCACATAGCGCGCGGCTTTCTGCGCCTCGGGTGTGAGGTCATCCCACTCTTCAGAGAGGCGGGTCAATACGGCGGATGATACATTTGTGTCATTCATGATTGACGATGGTATATTTGTTTGCTTACCCTGTCGAGAGGGAATCTTTGTACCACGAACGGGAACTGACAATGGCCGCAACTCTTCCATCCCACGCACGCGTGGTCATCGTCGGCGGAGGCGTCATGGGCGTCGGGCTGGCCTATCATCTTGGGCATGAAGGCTGGGGTGAAGATACCGTCCTTCTGGAAAAGGCCGAGCTGACATCGGGCAGCACGTGGCACGCCGCTGGGCAGATCACGCATTCGACCTCGTCCTTCGGGCTGGGGAAATGCGTGGACTATAATATTGGTCTCTATTCCGGCGGCTTGGAGGCCGAAACCGGTCAGCCCGTGACATGGCACGGATGCGGGTCGTTCCGTCTGGCCTATACGGAAGACGAAATGGACTGGCTGCGGCATACGCTGTCAGTGGGCCGGTCGCTGGGGTTCAACATCGAACTGGTCGAACCCCAGAAAGTGGCCGAGCTGCATCCCTTCTACAATCTCGATGGCGTTCTGGGCGCGCTTCATACGCCGGATGACGGGCACGTCGATCCGACCAACGTCACTATGGCGATGGCGGCAGGCGCCCGCCAAAAGGGCGTGCGGATCATTCGCCAATGCCGCGCCACCAACATCACGCAGACCGACAGCGGCGAATGGGTGGTCGAGACCGAGAAAGGCACGATCACCTGCGAGCATGTCGTCAACGCGGGCGGCACCTATGCCCGTCAGATGGGCGAATGGTCGGGGCTGCAACTGCCGATGACCTCGATGACGCACCATTATTTCGTGACGGACGAGGTGCCCGAGTTCCAAGACCTCGACACCGAACTGCCGGTCATTCGCGACGACAAGAAGGTCTCGGGCTATATCCGGATGGAGCAAAAGAAGGGGCTGATCGGGATATACGAGAAAGAGAACCCGAACTCGGTCTGGCATGATGAATGCCCGTGGGAATACGAAAACTGGCTGTTTGACGCGGATTACGATCGCGTCATGCCGTATCTGGAAGAAAGCCTGAACCGGATGCCGCTCTTTGCCGAACTGGGCATCCAGCGCGATGTCCATGGCGCGATCAGCCACCCGCCAGATGGCAACCCGCTGATCGGTCCTGCGCCCGGTGTGCGCAACTACTGGTGCTGCTGTGGCACCCAGATCGGCATCGGCTGGGGCCCCGGTCTGACCCGCGAGCTGGCACGCTGGATGGTGCATGGGGCCGCCGATATCTCGATGCGCGAGTTCGATCCGCGTCGCTTCGGCAGCTACGCCACGAAGGACTGGCAGGTGGTGAAGGCGGAAGAGGATTACTGCCTGCGCCACGAAATCCCCTTCCCGCATTTCAACCGCTTGGCCGGACGTCCGATCAAGCCGTCCCCCCTGCATGACCTTCTGAAGTCCAAAGGCGCCGTACATGAAGAGGTCTATGGCTTCGAGCGCCCCCGCTTCTTCGCCAAGGGGATCGAGCAGCGCGACCACTATTCCTTCAACCGCTCCCCCGTTGACGACATGGTCGCGGCCGAGGTGAAAGCGGTGCGCGACGGCGTCGGCATCATGGATGTGACTGCCTTCACCAAGGTGATGGTCGAGGGGCCGGATGCCTATGCGCTGCTGGATCGCCTGACCGCGAACCGAATGCCGCAGAAAGTGGGGTCCATTACCCTGACCCACATGCTGAACCGTGCGGGGCGGATCGAGCTGGAAACGACGATTGTGCGGATGGGTGAGGAGAGCTTCTATCTGGTCTGTGCCGCCTTCTTCGAACAACGATTGCTGGACCACCTGAACCATCAGCGCGCGGGCGAAGACGTGACGATCACGGCCTTGTCGTCCGATTGGAGTGCGCTGTCGCTGAACGGGCCGAAGTCGCGTGACGTGCTGGCCGCTTGCTCCGAGGCGGACCTGTCAAACGCCGGCTTCCGTTGGCTATCTGCGCAGGAAATCACCGTCGCAGGCCACAAGATCTGGGCCTTCCGCATGTCCTATGCGGGCGAGCTTGGTTGGGAATTCCACATGCCGCACGCTGCTTGTCTGGATGTCTACACCGCACTTTGGGCTGCGGGCGAGGCGTATGGTATTGCCGACTACGGCAGCTTTGCCATGAACGCGATGCGGATGGAGAAGGGCTTTAAGGGCGCGGGCGAACTAACCAACGAAGTCACGCTGGCCGAGGCCGACGTGCTGCGCTTCGCCCGGACGGACAAGGACTATCTGGGCCGTGACAAGACCCTGAACACCGACCTGCCATGGGTCTGCGCCTATTTGGAAATCGAGCCCGACGGCAAGGCAGACGGCCACGGCGGCGAGGCGGTGATGCTGGACGGGCAGGTTGTCGGCTCTACCGCGTCTGTGGTGTTCGGGCCGACGGTCGGGAAGGTCCTGGCCTTTGCCTATATCAAACCCGACGCCGCCACCCCCGGTACGGCACTTGAGGTCGTGATCCACGGCACCCCCCGCGCGGCGCGTGTGCTGGGCGAACCCGCCTATGATCCCGGAAGTCTGAAGCCAAGGATGGACGCATGACAATTCCCGACACAATGAAAGCGATGGTCACGATAGGGCACGGCGACCTTGACCAGATGGTGTTGCACACCGACTGGCCGCGCCCCGACCCTGCGCCGGGCGAGGTGCTAATCCGAGTCGGGGCCTGCGGATTGAACAACACGGACGTGAACACGCGCTCGGGTTGGTACTCCAAGACCGTGACCGACGCGACGACGGGTGGGGCGTTTGACGAGGTCGGCAAAGACGATCCTACATGGGGAGGCGCTCCGATCACCTTCCCACGTATTCAAGGAGCAGATGTCTGCGGCGAAATCGTGGCTGTTGGCGACGGTGTAGATGCAAGCCGGATCGGAGAGCGTGTAATCACAGACAACTGGCTGCGCGACGCAGATGATCCGGAAAACATCAACAAGACTGGCTATTATGGGTCAGAACGGGATGGAGGCTTTGCCGAGTACACCACCATCCCCGCGCGCAACGCGTTGGCGGTACAATCCGACCTGACGGATGCAGAGCTCGCGACATTTTCCTGTTCCTATTCCACCGCCGAAGGCATGCTGACCCGCGCCAATGTCACCGCGAAAGACACGGTGCTTGTCCCCGGTGCATCGGGCGGCGTGGGGGGCGCATTGGTACAACTGGCCAAGCGTCGTGGCGCGCGCGTCATCGCTATGTCCTCAGAGACGAAGCACGATGAGGTCGCTGCGCTTGGACCCGATGTGATCCTGCCGCGCGCACCCGAAAACCTGCGCGCGGCGCTTGGGGGTGAAAAGATCAGCGTCGTTGCGGATGTTGTGGGCGGCCCCTATTGGCCAACCCTTGTCGACATCCTCGAGCGTGGCGGGCGCTATACCTGTTCTGGTGCAATTGCAGGGCCGATGGTCGAGCTGGACCTGCGCACCTTCTATCTGCGCGATCTGACGTTCACCGGGTCAACGGTGATCCCGCCTCAGGTCATGCCAAACCTCATCCGCTATATTGAAGAGGACGAGATCAAGTCGCTGTTGGCCGCCGCGTACCCCCTTGAGCAACTACGCGAAGCACAAGCAGCATTCATCGCAAAGAAACACGTCGGCAACATAGTGGTGACACCATGAAGATAACGCGCATCTCAGTCTTTCAAATCGACCTGCCGCTAGAGCATCCCTATTGGCTGTCTGGCGGAAGGCTGAAGTTCGAGGTGCTGGATGCCACGCTGGTCAAAGTCGAAACTGATGCAGGCATCATCGGCTGGGGCGAAGGCACGCCGTGGGGGCACACCTATGTGCCCGCCCACGGACCGGGCATCCGAGCGGGGATACAGACCATGGCGCCATTTGTCCTTGGCCTTGACCCGCGCCGCGTGCTGGATGTGGAACGCGCGATGGATCTGGCTTTGCCGGGCCACCTTTATGCAAAAAGCCCAATTGATATGGCATGCTGGGACATTGCGGGTCAGGCAGCTGGCCTGCCGATTGCCGATCTGATGGGTGGCGGGTCACGCACTCCGCGCCCGATTGCCTCGTCCGTTGGGGCGAAAACTGTCGAAGAAACCCGAGAAGTGATCGAGCGGTATCGAAAGAGGGGATACGTAGCGCACTCGGTAAAGATCGGTGGAGACGTGGAACGTGATATTGCCCGTGTTCGCGATGTGGAAAGTATCCGTCGCGACGGAGAGATCGTGCTTTATGACGTCAACCGTGGTTGGACGCGGCAACAGGCTTTGCGTGTGATGCGGGCCTGCGAGGACCTGAACGTCATGTTCGAGCAGCCCTGCGAGACGTTAGATGATATTGCGGCGATCAGCGGCAAACATGCCGCGCCCGTGTCCGTGGACGAGACGTTGGTCACCTTGCAAGACGCGACGCGGATCGCGCGCGATGGGCTGGCCGAAATACTCCACATCAAACTGAACCGTGTTGGTGGCTTGACCAAAGCAGCGCGGATGCGGGACGTTGCGCTGGCGCATGGGCTCGACATGTTCGTCATGGCCACCGGCGGGTCGGTTCTGGCGGATACCGAAGCGCTTCATTTGGCCGCGACCATCCCCGACGAGAACTGCCATGCCGTCTGGGCTTGCCAAGACATGGTTACGGTCGACATTGCAGATGGGCGTGGGCCGCGCAACGTTGACGGGCATCTGCACCTGCCCGAAGCTCCGGGCCTTGGGGTTCATCCTGAAGAAAAGGTGCTGGGCAATCCCGTGTCGGTGTATTCATGAAAGTTACCAAGACCTCTCTGTGGTCCGTCGACCTGACCAGCCATGAAACTTATTACATGGCCGAGGGGAAAACCTGCGACACGGTTAAAAGCCATGTCCTGTGTCTGGAAACGGACACCGGACTGAAAGGCTGGGGCGAGGTCTGCCCGATCCCGCATTATCTGCCGGCCTTTGCGGATGGCGTCCCCAGCGCGGTCGTGGAAATGGCACCGGAAATCCTTGGCGTCTCGCCCTTTGGTGTGGATGCGCCCATGCGCAAGTTGGATGGATTTCTGCAGGGGCATCTCCATGCGAAATCCATCGTCGACATGGCGCTTTGGGATCTGTTCGGAAAGGCGACCGGACAGCCGCTTTATGCGTTGCTTGGCGGGCGCACCCGCGCAGACATGCCGCTGTATCACTCGATCACCTGCATCGCACCCGACGACATGGCGCTGATTGCGCGCGAGGCGTATGCCACGGGCATCCGGCAGTTTCAGGTCAAGCTGGGCGCCGACGCCGATTGGCAGGCCGATGCCGAGCGTTTGACCAAAGTGCGCGAGGCGGTGGGGGAAGGTCCCCTCGTCTATGGCGACTGGAACTGTGGGGCGACCAAGTTGCAGGCCACGCGGACGGGCCGCGCGGTGGCCCATCTGGACGTGATGCTAGAGCAGCCCTGCAAAACGCTTGAGGATTGCGCCGCGGTTCGGCAGGCAACGGGCCTGCCCATGAAAGTCGACGAAGGCGCCTTCGATCTGGCGTCGCTCATCCGCGCGCATGAGCTTGGCGTGTTGGATGCGGTCGCCTTGAAGCTGTCGAAATTCGGCGGGCTCTCTGCCACGCGCCGCGCCCGCGATTTGACCGTGCATCTGGGGGCGGAGATCTGCGCCGAATGCACTTGGGGATCGGACATCGTAACGGCGGCATCGCTGCATTTCGCGGCCTCGACCCCGCAAGGCGCGCTGCTGAATACCTGCGATCTGTCGTCCTATGTCGGCCCGCGCATTGCGCCCGATTGCCCGACCCGCAAGGATGGGCGCATCGCCCCGCCTGATGGTCCGGGGCTTGGTGTCACGCCTGACCCGGACATCCTTGGAACCCCCATTCTTGAACTGGAGTGACCCATGCAGAAACTGACCTCTCAAGCTGATTGGATCGCCCGCGCCCGCGCCGTGTTGCCCGCTGGCGGCTTTGGAAATTTCGACCCCGGCATTGTCATCGCGCGCGGGGAAGGCAGTCATGTCTGGGACGAGGATGGGAACGAATATATCGACTATCTGATCGGGTCCGGTCCGATGCTTTTGGGCCATGGCCACCCCGAGGTCATGGAAGCCGTGCTGGAGCAACTCCCCAAGGGCATGACCTTCTTTGCGAACAACGCAAAAGGCATCGAACTGGCCGAAGCGATCGTCGATGCGGTGCCCTGCTGTGAACAAGTGCGGTTCGTCGCGTCAGGGGGCGAGGCCGATATGTACGCCATCCGCCTTGCGCGCGCTTATACCGGGCGCGACAAGATCCTGAAATTCGAAGGCGGCTATCACGGGATGAGCGCTGAGGCGCAGATGAGCCTTGCGCCCGAAGCCCGCGTCAACTTCCCCCAAGCCGTGCCGGACAGCGCAGGCATTCCGCAAGGGGTCGCCGACCAGATGTTGATCGCACCGTTCAACGATCTGGCTGCGGTCGAGGCGCTGCTGACCGAGCACAACGACGTCGCCGCGATCATCGTCGAGCCGTTGCAACGGATCATTCCCGCCGATCCGGGCTATCTGCAAGGGCTGCGTGATCTGTGTGACAAGCACAGCGTTCTGCTGATTTTCGACGAGATCGTAACGGGCTTCCGGCTGGCCTATGGCGGCGCGCAGGAACGCTATGGCGTGACGCCCGACATCTGCACCTTGGGCAAGATCATCGGCGGCGGCTTCCCTCTGGCCGCGCTTGGCGCAAGTGCCGAGATCATGCAGCATTTCGACAAGTCCAGCGTCGGCGCGGATAAGTGGCTGATGCAACTGGGCACGTTATCGGGGAACCCGATTGCGGCAGCCGCGGGGCTGAAAACGATGGAGATCCTGCGGCGCGAGGGCAACTATGACCGCCTGCGCGCCATCGGGAAACAGCTGCAAGACATGCAAAGCGAGGCGTTGAGCGCGGCGGATATTCCGCACCAGATATGTGGGGACGAGACCCTGTTCGACATCTTCTTCACAAGCGGCACCTGCCGGGACTACCGGACCGCCAAACACGATGACCCGCAGCGCAACGCGACTTACAACGCAACGCTACGACGACATGGCATTTTTAAGTCACCCGGCAAGCTCTATCCGTCTTTGGCGATATCCGCGATGGATCTTGAGTTAACACAAAATGCGGTTCGGATGGCGGTGCAATCACTTAGTGCCGAATAGCGTTCTTCCCGCTGGTCTGCTTTGAACTGCCGGCAGATGTGGCACTCAGTTGGGTGAGTGGCGGTTCTGTCCGCAACACGGACATCCCTCCTCGTTCAGCGGACAACAAAAAAGGGCGCCTTGCGGCGCCCTTCTCTATTCCATCAAATCCAACGCTTATGCGTCGAATTTTTTGCCCTTGTGCGGAGCCCAAAGCTTCTTGTTGGTCAGGTACAGAAGCGAGGTCAGCAGGACCAGCATCAGGACCGAGATAAAGCCGGTCTGTTTGCGGGCCATCATCTTGGGCTCGGCAGTCCACATCAGAAAGGCTGCAACATCTTCGGCCAGGTGATGGGCCGAGTTGTTGTGGCCATCGTCGAATTCGACGGTGCCATCTTCCAGCTGCGGAGGCATCGAGGTCCAGCCGCCCGGGAACACGTCGTTGCCGTTCAGGTACTGACCAGCGACTTCCTGTTCTTTGCCGTTGAAGGCCGTCAGGAACGAGGCGATGTATTCAGCGCCACCCATGCCTTTGACCAGCTGGTTGATGCCGGTGCCGGCCGGGCCGTGGAAGCCAGCGCGGGCTTTGGCCATCAGCGACAGGTCGGGACCCATGCCTTCACCCGATACGGTCGGGAAGAAGTCAGCCGGCACGCGGGCGCGGTCGTCATCCAGTTCCGGATCGTAGATGGTGAAGTTTTCGGCGGCATAGGCGCGCACTTCGTCCTCGGTGTACTCGGGGCCACCTTTGTCCGACAGGGTACGCAGCGGAACGTAGCGCAGACCGTGACAGGCCGAGCAGACCTCGGTGTACACTTTCAGGCCACGACGCAGTTGTTCCTTGTCGTACTTGCCGAACGGACCCTCGAACGAGAAGGCCGTGTCATGGACTTCACCGCCGGCGCCAGCGGCCTGAGCCGCGCCAGTGGCGAGACCCAGAGCGACGATCGCGGATGCTGTGAGTTGTTTGATCATTGTTCTCAATCCTCTCACTCGGCTGCGCCGGGATAGTGGGCGTTGAAGTCTTCCTCGATCGTTGCCGGAGGCGTCTGCGGTTTCTCGAACAGACCCAGCAGCGGCAGGATAACCAGGAAGTAGGCGAACCAGTAGGTCGACCCGATCAGCGAAATCCAGTCATGCGGGAAGTTCGTGTCACGAGCGCCAACCCACATCAGAACGACGAAGTCGATCAGCAGCAGGCGGTACCACCATTTGAAGGCAGGGCGATACTGACCCGAACGTACCGACGAAGTGTCCAGCCAAGGTGCCAGAGCCATCACGATGATGGCGCCGAACATGGCCAGCACGCCGAAGAATTTCGCGTCGATGATGCCACCGGTCACGAAGCTGACCAGCTGCACAACCCAAACGTCCGCAGTGAAGGCACGCAGGATCGCGTAGAACGGCAGGAAGTACCATTCCGGAACGATGTGTGCGGGCGTCGCCAGAGCGTTTGCCTCGATGTAGTTGTCGGGGTGACCCAGATAGTTGGGCATGAAGCCGACGATTGCGAAGAAACCAACCAGGATCAGGCCCAGCGCGAACAGGTCTTTGATCACGAAGTAGGGCCAGAACGGCAGAGTGTCTTTCTTGGCTTCTTCTTTCGAACCACGGCGAACCTCAACACCGGTCGGGTTGTTGTTGCCCGTGGTGTGGAAGGCCCAGATGTGAACGGCGACAAGCGCGGCGATCACGAAGGGCAGCAGGTAGTGCAGCGAGAAGAAGCGGTTCAGCGTGGCGTTGTCCACAGCAGGTCCGCCCAAAAGGAAGGTCTGCAGCGGCTCGCCGATAAACGGGATCGCACCGAACAGGCCGGTGATAACCGTTGCGCCCCAGAAGGACATCTGACCCCAAGGCAGAACGTAACCCATGAAGCCGGTGGCCATCATCAGAAGATAGATGATCATGCCGACGATCCATGTGATCTCGCGGGGGGCTTTGTACGAACCGTAGAACAGGCCACGGAAGATGTGGATGTACACAGCAAGGAAGAACAGCGATGCGCCGTTCATGTGAATATAGCGGATCATGTGACCGCCGTTCACGTTACGCATGATGTGTTCGACCGAAGCAAATGCCAGATCAACATGCGGGGTGTAGTGCATCACCAGAATGATACCGGTGACAATCTGCATCACCAGGCAGAACGCCAGTACGATGCCCCAAATCCACCACCAGTTCAGGTTTTTCGGGGTGGGGATCATCAGCGTGCCATAGGCAAGGCCAACGATGGGCAGACGCTCGTCCAGCCACTTTTCAAAGCCCGACTTGGGCTCGTAGTGATCGTGAGGAATTCCAGACATGTAAGCCTCCCTTATCCCAGTTTGATCGTCGTTTCGTCGACGAACTCGGCGACGGGAACGGGCAGGTTTTCAGGTGCCGGACCTTTGCGGATACGGCCCGAGGTGTCGTAGTGCGAACCGTGGCAGGGGCAGTACCAGCCGCCAAACTCGCCAGCGCCGTCGCCCAGAGGCACACAGCCAAGGTGGGTACACACACCCATCATCACCAGCCATTCACCAGCTTCGTCCATCGCGCGGTTCTGGTCGTCAGCCGACAGGGCCGCATCGCGGTTGTCGTTACGAGCAAACGCGTCGATCAGGTTGTCGGCGGTGTTGTCTGCACGAGCAACATCGATTTCTTCCTGAGTACGGCGGCGGATGAATACCGGTTTGCCCAGCCACTTCACGGTGATCTGGCTGCCGACGGCAACGTCAGCAATATCAACGCGGATCGAGCTGAGCGCCCGAACATCGGCAGAGGGGTTCATTTGATTGACGAGCGGCCAAACAGCAGCACCAGCCGTTACGGCTGCGGCGCCACCGGTCGCATAGTAAAGGAAATCCCGGCGGGTTCCTTCGTGGTCGTCGGCGTGTGACACGAGCGCATCTCCCTAGCTAGGTTGC
>CALJDH010000323.1 GCA_938023895.1 uncultured Aliiroseovarius sp. | reverse complement strand
TCAGGAAAGGTTTCATCGGGGCCTCGTCAATCGTTCAGGGCTTGATGCCAAACAACCTACCGCGCCACAACAAAAAAGCGCCCGAGGGCGCTTTTGGATCTATCTTATAAGCAGTGGGATCAACGGCCCCAGGTCCGGATCACACCGCAATCCATGTGTACGAAGTTCGAGCCGGAGTATTTGCCGACGCCACCGCCGTTACAGGCGACAGCCGCTTTGAACATCTGGTTCACCGAACGGGTCTTCAGGCGCAGGTCTGCTGCCTGACCCTTCATGTGCAGCGAGTTCTTGGCCACCCCGCGCGAGCGCGAGCGGAGCATGGCGTTTGTCTTGGGCGAGCGATAGCCCGACAGCATTGTGTAAGGTTCGCGCACATCCATCAGGCCATGGGCAGCTGCCATGATGTCGATGGTGCGGGTGTCGATCTTGATCGAGGTATCCGTGCGCCAATCGCGCATGAAGTGGTTGATCTCTTTCAAGGCATCTTTGATGTATTTGCCTTCAACCCAATAGATCATATTGATGGTTTCGCCGGTGCGGCCCGAATACATGGCCAGACGGCGCACATCGCCGCCTCCGCGCAAAAAGCCCGCCGCGTTCGCATACATGGGTGCAGATGTCACAGCCGTCGCTGCAAAAGCCCCAAGTAGCCCGCGCCGAGTGATGCCCGATTTCAAGCCGTTCGAAGTCCCGTAGGTCATTGTCGTAGCGTGTCCCGTCGCTTGCCTGTCACCATACCCGCCTGACTCTGTGGTCAAATCGGGGTGGTGTGTTTGCCTATTCCCCAGACGTGCCTTCTTATGACACAACTCGAATCGTGCGCCAAGTAGAGTTTTCAGTCCCTTAACGGGTTCAAGAAAAATCGGCGGGAATTTGCTGAAAATCGAGAAACTGGGGTTAACCGTGGCGCGCGTGCTGCACTCGGACAGGTTGAGGTAAGGTATTCCGGAAACAGTTTAAGTACATTTCGCAAAACCTGCCTTGCTTTTCAGGATTGTGAATAGACAGCCTTAACCAGATGTTGGAATACTGAACATCAGTACGATCTCATTTATTTCGGACATGACATGACGAAAAATTTGCCTGCACGTGCCCCTTTTGTGAGCTTTGCTTTTGCAGCCATTGGGGCCGCTGTTCTGAGTTTCTCTTCCCCGGCGCCTATCGCGGCGCAAAGCTCGGTCTCTGCCTTTGCGCAGTCGGTGGCCGAGGCCGCCGCCCGTGAAAGCGAAGTTGCTGCGTTCTATCGGGCAAACGCCTATCAGCCGATCTGGACCGGAGCATCTGCGGAAGATATGGCCCGACGCAAAGCTTTGTTTGTGGCCTTGTCCAAAGCGCCGGACCACGGGCTTCCAGCGGTCGACCTGGAGGATTTGAAAGCGCGCATGGCAAATGTCACGTCAGTGCGCCAACTGGGTGCGCTTGAGGTCGAGCTTTCTACGCTGTTGGTGGACTATGCGCAGGGCGTGAACACGGGTATTCTGACGCCGTCTAAGATTGACAGTGGCATTGTCCGCAAAGTCGAGCGCAAAGACGGTGCTGATATTCTGTCTGACTTCGCCGCCGCGTCGCCCGCAGGATACCTGAAATCTTTGCCACCACACCATGCTGAGTATGGCCGTCTGATGCGTGAAAAACTGCGTCTGGAAGAGACCATTCAACACGGCGGCTGGGGCAAGACTGTGTCGGCAAAGAAACTAAAGCCCGGCCAGTCGGGTGATGCCGTCATTGCGCTGCGCAACCGCTTGGTCCGTATGGGATATCTGAACCGCTCGGCCAGCCGCACTTATGATGCGTCGATCCAAAAAGCTGTGCAGCAGTTTCAGGCCGATCATGGCCTGACCGATGATGGGGTCGCCGGGAAAGGCACCATTGCCGAGATCAACGTCTCGCCCGAGAAACGTTTGGCCGCGGTGCTGGTGGCGATGGAGCGCGAGCGTTGGACTAACTTCGACCGTGGCGCACGCCATGTCTGGGTCAACCTGACTGATTTTACTGCGAAAATCGTAGACAACGGCGCGGTGACCTTCCGGACCCGCTCGGTCATTGGCAAGAACGTCTCGGACCAACGCAGCCCCGAGTTCTCGGATGTGATGGAGCACATGGTGATTAACCCCACCTGGAACGTGCCCCGCTCGATCGCGACCAAAGAATATTTGCCGATGCTTAAGAAGAACCCCAACGCGGTCAGCCATTTGAAACTGATCGACAGCCGGGGGCGTGTGGTGAGCCGAGAGGGGATGGATTTCAACGAATTTACGGCACGCAGTTTCCCGTTTGCGATCAAGCAGGCGCCGTCCTCACGCAATGCGCTGGGGTTGGTGAAATTCATGTTCCCAAACAAACACAACATCTATCTGCATGATACACCTTCGAAGAGCTTGTTTGCCCGCGAAGTGCGTGCGTTTAGCCACGGTTGTATCCGCCTGAGCGATCCGTTTGATTTCGCCTATGCGCTTCTGGCCAAACAAAGTAGCAATCCCAAAGCGACCTTCCACAATGCATTGGATACCCGCCGCGAGACCCAGATTGATTTGGAGCAGCACGTACCGGTGCATATCGTCTATCGTACCGCTGTGGCGCCGGTGAAGGGCCGCGTGAACTATCGTCGCGATATTTATGGGCGGGATGCAAAAGTTTGGGCCGCTTTGCAGAATGCCGGGGTAGCACTTCCTGCCGTGGATGGTTAAATCCTTTAGTGCGGTGCCCGGGCGCAGAAGCCCGGCACCATTAAAGGAGCGTTGAATGACTTTCACCCTTTCCGAGATTGCCGCCGCATTGGGGGCCGACGTCCACGGCGATGGCAGCATTGCCCTGTCCGGAGCTGCCGAACCGCAAGATGCCCGTGCGGATCAGTTGGCATTGGCGATGGATCCGAAATACGCCGAGGGCATTTCCGCGGGTCACGCCCGCGCTGCGTTGTTGTGGGACGGGGCAGATTGGCAGGCGCTTGGTCTGGACGGTGCAATTTGCATGGCGCGCGGCAAAACCGCGATGCCCATGCTGACCCGCGCCTTGGATCCGGGTCTGGGCATTGCTCCGGGTATCCATCCCAGCGCCGTTGTCGATGAAAGCGCCGAGATCGGAGAGGGCGCGTGCATTGGTCCTTTGGCTGTGATCGGGGCGGATGTGAAAATCGGAGCAAATGCGCAAATTGGAGCCCATGCCTCGATTGGATATGGAACTGTGATTGGCGACGATCTGACCTTGCATCCGGGCGCGCGTATTGCGCATCTCTGCTCCATTGGGAACCGCTATACCGGGCAATCCAACTCGGTCGTTGGCGGAGACGGTTTCTCGTTTGTCACGCTGGACAAAGAAAGTGCCGTAGAAAGCCTGCGCGGTGGAATGGCCGAAGGCGAAGCCGCCGGCGCCGTTGAAGGCAGCGCGCATTGGGCGCGGGTTCATTCGCTGGGCGGCGTTGAAATCGGGGACGATGTGGAACTGGGCGCAAGCTCGACCATCGACCGTGGCACCATCCGGGCTACGCGGATTGGACGTGGCACCAAGATCGACTGTCAGGTTCAGGTCGGCCATAACGCTGAAGTGGGCGAAGACGTGATGATGTGTGGCAACGTAGGGGTGTCGGGATCGGCCAAGATCGGAAACCGCGTTGTGCTGGGCGGCAAAGTCGGCGTCAGTGACAACATCTTCATCGGGGATGACGTGATCGCGGGCGGAGGCACCAACATCTATACCAACGTCCCTGCGGGACGCGCGGTGCTGGGCAGTCCCGCCGTGAAGATCGAGACGGAAATGGCGATCCGGCGCGAACTGCGTCGCTTGCCGCGTCTGGCCGAGACGCTACGTGAGCTTCAAAAAACAGTTACAAAACTGGTGGACAAGGGCTAGAAATTCGCCAACGCGAAAGGGAACCACATGTCTGAAACCATTCAGGACCGCGTCATCGCCATCATCGCCGAGCAAGCCGTTTTGGAGCCGGGCGATGTCAGCCTCGATCAAACCTTGGAAGATCTGGGCATCGACAGTTTGGGTCTGGTTGAAAGCATCTTCGCCATTGAAGAAGCCTTTGACATCTCTGTGCCGTTCAATGCCAACGATCCGTCGGCAAGCGATTTTGACATCTCGTCGGTCGCCGCCATCATTCGCGCGGTCGAAGGTTTGGTTGCGGATCAAGCCGCCTAAACTATGAAACGTATTGTCATCACCGGCCAAGGCACGATTAACGCGCTTGGCCGTAATGTGTCTGAAACGCTTGAAGCCATGCGCGAGGGGCGGTGCGGGATCTCAAATCTCGAGTTTCAGGACGTCGAACGCCTGTCGATCCGCATCGGGGCGCAGGTCAAAGGCTACGAGCCGGACAAGACATTCAACCGACAGCAAATCGCGCTTTATGATCGCTTCACACAGTTCACCCTGATTGCCGCGCGTGAGGCCATTACCCAATCCGGCTTAACCTTCTCAGGCGAACTTGCCGCACGGTCGGGCGTGGTTCTGGGTACGTCCGGCGGTGGGATGAACACGCTGGATGAGAACTATCGCTCGGTATACGAGGACGGCAAGAACCGGGTGCATCCGTTTGTCGTGCCCAAGCTGATGAACAACGCGGCCGCCAGTCATGTGTCGATGGAATGGAACCTTAAAGGACCAAGTTTCACCGTGGCGACGGCCTGTGCCAGTTCGAACCACGCCATGGGTCAAGCGATGCAGATGATCCGGACCGGTATGGCAGATGTCATGGTCACTGGCGGGTCCGAGGCGATGTTGTGCTTTGGTGGGATCAAAGCGTGGGAAGGCCTACGGGTCATGTCGAAAGACGCCTGTCGTCCGTTCTCGGCCAATCGCAACGGGATGGTGCAAGGCGAAGGATCAGCGGTGTTTGTGTTCGAGGAATACGAGCACGCAAAGGCACGCGGGGCCGAGATATTGGCCGAAGTGGTGGGTTTTGCCATGACATCGGACGCGGCGGATATTGTGATGCCATCGAAACAGGGCGCGTCGCGGGCGATTGCCGGTGCGATGCGAGATGCACGCCTGAACCCCGAGGATGTGTGCTATATCAACGCTCACGGAACCGGTACGGCGGCCAATGACAAAACAGAATGCGCAGCAGTGGCCGATGCGTTCGGGCATCACGCGGACGAACTAATGATTTCGTCTACCAAATCCATGCATGGTCATTTGATTGGCGGCACCGGCGCGGTCGAGCTTTTGGCCTGTATCATGGCGTTGCGCGACGGCGTGATTGCGCCCACGATCGGATATGAAGAGCCAGACCCGGAATGTGCGCTGGATGTGGTGCCGAATGTGGCGCGCGATGTGAAGGTTGGTGCAGTTCTCTCGAACGCGTTTGCTTTTGGCGGCTTGAATGCTGTCCTTGCTCTGCGGGCGCACTGACAACACCAAAAGCACCCCTCTCCAACGTAAAACGCCGCCCATATCAGGCGGCGTTTAGCTGTTTAGTATGAGATGCTTACTGTGCGGCAGGTGCGGGGTTCGGAACCGGCGTCACCAGCTCGTCATAGGACGCTGTGAAGCCCGTTAGGGACATCGTCAGGTTCACGCGTTGATCAGGCGCGGCTGCCGGAACAATCGACACAACGGCGTTCGCGCCAGCTTTGAAGCCGGCAATCTCGTCAGCTGTGAAACCGATATTGGCCACACAGCCCAGCTGGGTGCAAAAACGGAACGGATAGCGACGGCCCTGCGATCCGTCGACTGAGATGGTCAGCTGCTGTGTCAGGAGCGTTTCCAACGGCACAACCACGGTCGCCCCCGCCACGGCCTGAGCCCCTTCGGGCAGCTTGCCCAGCGAAATCTCGGCAACCGCGTTCCCGGTGTTGTCCTTCAACAGCTGGTACATCTGGCAGGGATCGTCACCTTGGCCTTCAGGCAGCTTGATGCACTTACGCTCCCAGTCGCCGGTGACTTTCTCGACATAGGTCTGGCCGGGTTGCCGGGTCGCGTCGACGGGTTCTCCCAGATCAACGGCGGGTTGCGTGGCCGGAGCTTCGGCCGTGCTTGCTTCCGAATTGTCCTGTGCCATGGCAGCTGTGCCCAGCGAAAGTGCAGCCATCAACGAGAGGGATTTGATCAGCTCGATGTTCATGATCGTTCCTTGTTTCGAAATCACTTTTATTGGGGATGGGATAGCATGGCGCCACAGGGGTGTCAGGTGGAAATCTGTTTGATCGGTGGGAATTCAGGGTGGAACAGACCGGGTGGCGGTTGACCGCCGATACAGATGATCGGCGGACAGTCAAATCAGCAGAAATGCGCCGTTCCAGCGTCCCAAAAAGAAAGGGACCCGCTGACGCGGATCCCTTTCGAATTTCTCTCCCTGCCGGACAGGCCGGCTTATAGGGGCGACGCTATGTCACTTGCATGTGCCGGTCAAGTTAGAAAGTGAGGTGTAATCGACATATTTGAAACTTTTTGCGCCATCGGTCAGATCCGCGTGCGTTCTCGCGCAAGGTATTGAACACGATAAAAAAACCGCGCCCGAAGGCGCGGCAGTCTGACAGGGAGGAAGTCTTCCCAGACCCAATTGGCCGATGGGAATGAATACAGTATGGCCTGTGTTGGTTAATTTAGTATTGTCTCAGACAAGATTGTTTATTGGCCCAGGAGGCAAGCACGTGGACGGTACGATTTTCATTGGTGGTGGCGGCGAAGGTTACAGCGAGAAGCAGGGGCTGTTGCTGAAATACGCAAACCGCCACGGGCTGGTCGCGGGGGCTACGGGCACCGGGAAGACCGTGACGTTGCAGATCATGGCCGAAAGCTTTGCCGCTCAAGGCGTGCCGGTGTTCCTGTCGGATGTAAAAGGCGATCTATCTGGTTTGGCCAAGGCAGGCAGCGAGGGGTTCAAGCTGCATGAGGCCTTTACCTCACGCGCTGAAAAGATTGGGTTCGACGATTACACCTATGGCGCTTTCCCGGTCACGTTCTGGGATCTCTACGGCGATCAGGGTCATCCAATCCGCACCACCGTGTCCGAGATGGGGCCGCTTCTGCTGTCGCGCCTGTTGGAGTTGACCGACGCGCAGGAAGGGGTGCTGAACATTGCCTTCCGCGTGGCCGACGAGCAGGGTCTTGGGCTTCTGGATCTGAAAGACCTTCAGGCGCTTTTGGTCTGGGTCGGCGAGAACGCCAAGGATCTGTCGCTGCGCTACGGGAATGTCTCGACGGCCTCCATCGGCGCCATCCAGCGCGCACTTTTGGTGCTGGAAAACCAAGGTGGCCACAAGCTGTTTGGTGAACCCGCGTTGGAGTTGTCTGACATCATGCGCACCGACACGGACGGGCGCGGACGGATTTCGATCTTGGCCTCTGACAAGCTGATGGGTGCGCCGCGCCTTTATGCGACTTTCCTGCTTTGGCTGTTGTCTGAACTGTTCGAGGAACTTCCAGAGGTCGGCGATCCTGACAAGCCTAAGCTGGTTTTCTTTTTTGATGAGGCGCATCTGTTGTTCGACGACGCCCCCAAGGCGCTTGTCGACAAGGTTGAACAGGTCGCACGCTTGATCCGCTCCAAGGGCGTTGGCGTCTATTTCGTCACCCAGAACCCTGCCGATGTGCCTGAAGACATTCTGGGCCAGCTGGGCAACCGCGTACAGCACGCCTTGCGCGCTTTCACCGCTAAAGACCGCCGCGCGCTGAAGCAGGCTGCCGAAACCTATCGCGATAACCCGCGTTTTTCGACCGAAGACTCCATCCGCGAAGTAGGCGTAGGCGAGGCGGTGACCTCGTTTCTGGAGTCCAAAGGCGCGCCGGGCGTCGTTGAACGTACTCTGATCCGTCCGCCCTCGTCACAACTTGGGCCAATTGAACCGTCCGAGAGGAAGGCATTGATTGACGCCTCGCCGATTGCTGGAAAGTACGAAACCCTTCAGGACCGTGAAAGCGCCTATGAGGTGCTGACCAAACGGGCCGCAGATGCAGCGCAAGCGGCAGAGGAAGCTGAACGCCTGGAAGAAGAAGCGGAAAGTGTCGCGGAACGCGAATACCGTGCGGGCCGTCGCTATTCAGGCAGCAAGGTGGGGCGGTCTACGTCACGCAGAAAGTCCTCCGGCGGGTTCGGCAAAGCCGTGACCGATGTTGTGCTGAAAGAGCTCAAAGGCACCACAGGCAAACGCATCGTGCGTGGCATTCTGGGATCCCTGTTTAAAGGGCGCTAAACGGGTCCCGCCATAGCGGGATCAACGCCTCCTATGCGCTGCACGCTTACAGCGGACGAATGCGTAGCTGCTCGATCCGGTTTCCGTTGCGTTTTACCACCTCGAACCGGAACCCGTGGAAGCTGAACACCTGACCTTCGTTGGGGATCATCTGTGCTTCGTGGATGACCAGACCTGCGATGGTGTTGGCTTCTTCGTCAGGCAACTGCCAGTCCTTCGCGCGGTTCAGGTCGCGGATGGTGACGCTGCCTTCAACCATGAAGCTGCCGTCGCTTTGCGACTTGATCTCATGCTCGGTCTGGACGTCAAATTCATCGGTGATCTCGCCAACGATTTCTTCCAGAATGTCTTCCAGCGTGATCAACCCCTCGAGCGAGCCATATTCGTCGACCACCAGCGCAAAATGCGTATGGCGCTTCAGAAACTCGCGCATCTGGTCATCAAGCGTTGTGGTTTCAGGGATGAAATAGGGTTCCATCGCCACCTGAAGCACGTCAAATTCTTCGATCTTTTTACCTTCGCGTTGGAACGCATACATGGACCGCGACAGATCCTTGGCGTGGATTACACCGATGATGTTTTCTGGTTCGTCGCGATAGATCGGCAGGCGGGTGTGACGCGATTCCAGAATTTGTTCCAGCACCTCAACGGCGGGGGCATCGGCGTCGATCATCTCGATCTGACTACGGTGGAGCATGATTTCCTCGACCGCGCGGTCGCCCAGATCCAGCGCGCCCAGAAGACGGTCGCGGTCTTCCTTTTCTACTGCGCCTTCCGAGTGGCCCAGCGCAATCGCCCCCATGATTTCCTCGCGCACAGCAAGGATTTGGCTGTCAGGATCGGTCTTCACGCCAAACAGGCTTAGTACGCCGCGCGTGATCATGCGCACGGCAGATACGATCGGGGCAAAGACTAGAATGATCAACGCAATCGGGCCCGAGGCGCGTGAGGCGGCCATTTCGGGGCGGGTGATGGCATAGGTCTTGGGCAGCACCTCGGCAAAGATCAGGACCAGCAGGGTCATGACCAGCGTGGCCAGCGCCACGCCGCTGTCGCCGAAGAGGCGCGTGAACAAGGCGGTCGCCAGCGAGGTCGCCAGAATGTTCACAAGGTTGTTGCCCAGAAGGACCGAGCCGATCAGGCGTTCATTGTCCTCGGTGATGTTCAGAGCACGATCTGCGCCCCGATCACCTTTGTCCGCACGCGAGCGGAGTTTTCCGCGCGAGGCCGCCGTCAGCGCCGTTTCCGAGCCAGAGAAGAAGGCAGACAGAACCAAAAGCCCCGCAATCGCCGCGCAGCTGATCCAAAATCCGGTGTCTAAACCCACGTCCATAGAAAACTCCATTGTTCTGCACATTCTTATGGGCACTTGGCACAAAGCTTTCAAGAGAGCGCCAAGCGTATGGTGCAAAAGGAAAAGGCGAAAGCTTGCGCCTTCGCCTTTCCCAAAGCCGTGAGTGTACGGTGTTACGAGGTGATGTCGTAGGCGCGTTCGCCGTGGGCCGACAGGTCCAGACCGTTGACTTCGCTTTCCAGATCAACGCGCAGTGGCGTGATGGCGGCGGTCAGTTTGATCAGCACGTAGGTGACGACGAAGGTGAAGACACCAACAATAATCAGCGCGCCGAACTGGGCTACAAAACTTCCCTGACCGAAGACGGCGATCATGATCGTCCCGAAGATGCCGCCGACGCCGTGCACGGCGAAGACGTCCAGCGTATCGTCGATCTGCAGCTTGTTGCGGATGAAGTTTACCGCTTCCTGACACAGGACACCAGCGACGGCACCGATGATCAACGCCGCGATTGGGCCGACAAAGCCAGAAGCAGGCGTGATCGAGGCAAGACCCGCGATGGTACCGGTCACGATGCCCACAAGGCTGGCCTTACCGTATTTGATCTTTTCATACAGCGCCCAGCTCAGCGACGCTGTGGCGGCCGAGATATGGGTGACGGTGATGGCCATTGCTGCGCCGCCGTCTGCAGCCAGTTGCGAGCCGCCATTAAAGCCGAACCAACCGACCCACAGCATGGCTGCGCCTACAAAGACCATCCACGGGGCGTGGGGCGGGGTGGTGCGGTGTTTGCGCGGGCCAAGGGCTACGGCAATCATCAAGGCTGCGATGCCTGCGGTTTCGTGCACCACGATGCCGCCTGCAAAGTCGCGGGTGCCGATCTCGCCAAAGATGCCGCCATCAGCCAGAGCGCCGCCGCCCCAAATCCAGTGGACCACGGGGGCGTAGCACAGCAGCATCCACAGCGACGAAAATGTCAGGACAAAGCCAAAGCCCACGCGCTCTACATATGCGCCTACGATCAGTGCGGGCGTGATGATTGCGAAGGTCATCTGGAAGGCAAAGAACAGGACCTCGGGCAGGGTGCCCGACAGGCTGTCGGCGGTGACGCCTGACAAGAACGCCTTGTCCAGCGAGCCGAACCAGCCATGCGAGGCGTCGCCAAAGGCGATGGTATAGCCAAAGGCCAGCCACAGGATGCTCATCAGGCAGGCTATGGCGTAGACGTGCATGAACACACTCAGCACGTTGCGCGCCCGTACAAGGCCGCCATAGAACAGCGCCAGTCCTGGCAATGACATGAAAAGCACCAATGCGGTGGCTACGATGATCCAGGCGGTATCTGCGCCGTTCATATTCCCCTCCTTCGGGTTTGAAACCGTTGAAGAGGGGTGTGGTGGAATTTCTGGCGCTAGGCACCCGGAACGCGCATTTCGAAGGAGAATGCGGGGCGGAAAACAAAGTCTGCTTAATTAATAGGCGTGATGCTTAGGGCATTGCACGCAGATTGCGCGTGATGCGAACGGATCAGGCGCGGTCAGATTTTAGGTTTGCCCCTTGTATGAGCAGTGCAATGGCGCGTTTTGCAGCAGCCTCGCGCACCTTGTCGCGCCCGATCGCCCCGAATTCCTGCGTTTCCACATGGACTGTATCGCCATAGGCCAGTCCGAAACAGACGCGCCCCTCGGGCTTGTGCTCGGACCCGCCGGGGCCCGCGATCCCGGTGATCGAGACGGCGATATTCGCCTCTGATCGGACCAGAGCACCGGACGCCATTTCAGCCGCGACTTGCTCGGAGACAGCCCCGAATGCCTCCAAGCTGTCCGAGGTGACGCCCAGCATGCCCCGCTTTGCCGCGTTGGAATAGGTGATGAAGCCGCGATCGAAAACGTCAGAACTGCCCGGCACCTCGGTCAGCCAAGCGCCGACCATGCCGCCGGTGCAACTTTCCGCCGTGGCCAGTTTCAAACCGTGCGCGCGGCAGAGGTCCAGAAGGGCGGCGGTGTCGCTCATGCCATCAGCCCATGTGCAGCATAGGCTGCGACGATCACAACGATCGCGGCCGCGACACCGGCCCAGACGTCATCCATCATGACGCCGGTGGCATCTCCGCGCCGGTCGGCTTTGCCAATTGGGCCCAATTTGGTGATGTCAAACAGACGGAACGCCAAGAAGGCGACGATCCAGCCGGGATAGAGCGCCAGAATGTCCGCGCCCATCATCCGCGCGCCGAAGGATACGGGGAACAGCGCGATCCACATGCCGACGACTTCGTCGATCACCACTTCCGAGGGATCGTGGTCGGATTTGCCAGCCGTATAGGCTTCGGTCGCTTTCACGCCGATCAGATAGGCCAAAATGGTCGCGCCAGTCAGGGCGACGGGGCCACCGATCTGGTGCAAAATCCAAGCGGCGGGCAAGGCGGCCAGACTGCCCCATGTGCCGGGGGCCGGGCGCATCAGGCCTGAATAGAAGAAGGTGGCGATCAGTTTGGCTGTCGAGGGGGTCATATCACGCTCCGATCAGGGTCGCTGTGGCCATCGAGGCGATGCCTTCCGACCGCCCAGTAAAGCCAAGACGCTCGCTGGTGGTGGCTTTCACGCTGACCTGATCCACGGCCAATCCCATGATGTCAGACAGCGCTTCGCGCATGGCCAGCGCATGCGGACCAATCTTGGGCTGCTCGCAGATCAGCGTCACATCGACATTCGAGATCCGATAGCCGCGTTCACCCGACAGCGCGACCGCATGGCGCAGGAAGATGTCGCTGGCAGCCCCCTTCCATTGGGGATCCGACGGTGGGAAGTGCTGGCCAATGTCGCCATCCGCCAGCGCGCCGTAAATGGCGTCGGTCAGAGCATGCATGCCCACATCGGCGTCCGAATGGCCCTTCAGCTTGCGCTCATGCGGGATTTTAACGCCGCAGAGGATTACGTGATCCCCATCTGTGAACGCATGCACGTCGTAGCCACTGCCCACACGAATATCCATCCGGCTCTCCTTGTTCTTGTCTTGGCGCTGCATCAGCAGACGCTCGGCCCGGGCGAAATCGCCGGGTGCGGTGATTTTCAAATTCTGTTCATCGCCGTCAACAATTGTGACGTCCAACCCGGCGGCGCGAGCGACCTCGACGTCATCGGCGGCACCACCGGTATGCGCTGTGTGTGCAGCCAGAATGTCGGCGTATTGAAAACCCTGAGGCGTCTGCGCTCGAAACAGCCCTGCGCGATCCTGCGTGCCTGTGACTTTCCCATCCGTCCCACGCCACAGGGCGTCGGTCACTTGAAGGGCAGGGGCGGCACCCGGCGCGTGGTCGAGCGCGGAAATCACGTCATGGATGACCTTATCCGAGACCAGTGGCCGCGCAACATCGTGGATCAGAACACGATCCGGAGCGTTAGATTGCAGTGTCTGAAGCCCCGCAAAGACGCTCGTATCGCGTGTTGCCCCACCATGCACCAAAGTGACGCCCTCGATAGGGGCTGCAAAGCCGTGATCATCCGGGTGAATCACAAGAATAATCTGCGAGACCTCGGGATGCGCCCGAAACGCCTGCACGGTATGGGCGGCCACGCTGTTACCGGCAATTTGGCGCCATTGCTTTGGCACCTCGCCACCAGCACGCGTCCCGCGCCCGGCGGCCACGATGATGGCTGCTGTCGTCATACATGTTGTTTAGGCTGTGCTTAGAGGAAGGACAACTCTGCAGTCTGCACCACTAAAACTGCCTAAAAAATGTGCAGTTTGTGAATCCGATGCTCGAATACTCCGCGAAATATTGATATATTCCGGGCGGTCAGCCCTAACTATGCGCAATGCACAAGGAATAAGCATGTCTCTTTCCGTCGGACCCCTTCAATTGGAAACACCCGTGATTCTGGCCCCGATGGCTGGGATCACGGATTTGCCGTTTCGCAATCTCGTCTCGTCTTTCGGGGCGGGCCTTGTGGTTTCCGAAATGGTCGCCAGCCAAGAGATGGTACAGGCCAAACCCGGTGTCCGCGAACGGGCCGAGCTGGGGTTCGGGCTTGATAAGACCTCGGTCCAGCTGGCGGCGCGGGATGTTTATTGGGCGGGCGAGGCAGCGCGCATGGTCGAACAGAACGGCGCGCGGCTGATTGATATCAATATGGGTTGCCCGGCGCGCAAAGTAGTCGGCGGCATGTCTGGCTCGGCATTGATGCGTGATTTGGACCACGCTTTGCGCTTGATCGAAGCGATTGTCGGCGCAGTCAGCATCCCCGTCACGCTGAAAACCCGGCTGGGATGGGATGACAGCAGCTTGAACGCGCCCGAACTGGCGCGGTTGGCCGAGGGGGCAGGCATCCAGCTGATCACCATCCACGGGCGCACCCGCTGTCAGTTTTACAAAGGCACGGCCAACTGGGCCGCGATCCGTCCGGTGAAAGAAGCGGTGTCGATCCCCGTCATCGCGAACGGAGACATCGTGGACAGCGCCACTGCACGCCAAGCGCTTGAACAAAGTGGTGCGGACGGCGTGATGATCGGGCGCGGTTCGGGCGGACGGCCTTGGTTGTTGGCGCAAGTCGCCCATTACCTTTACGGCGCGCCGGAACCGGTTATCCCAGAGGAAGGTGCCTTGGCGCAGCTGGTTGCGGACCACTATCGCGCCAGTCTGGATTTCTATGGCCCCGATCTGGGCGCACGCGTCATACGCAAGCATCTGGGCTGGTACATGGATAACGCAGGCACAGCGCCGGATTTGCGGCGACAAATTCTGTCGTCTCGTGATCCAAAGCAAGTAATTGATCTTATCCCCCAAGCCCTTAGTCCGGAAAGGAAGGCCGCATGACTCGTGATGATCACATCTGGTCTGTCTTGCCCGTGCCGGGGTTGGAACTGGACAGTCAGGGGCTTGTGTTGCGCGTCAACGGGGCGGCCGAGAACTTTCTGAACCTGTCCGAGCGTCGGCTGGTCGGCCGGCACCCCAATGTGACGCTTGGGTTTTCGCTGGATTTCGACGAACTTCTGAAGCGCGTCCGCGAAAGCAACAATGCGCTGTATGTGGATGGCGTAGATGTGCGCCTGTCGGATGGGGCCACCCGTGACGTCAACCTACGCATCGCCCCTCTGCCCGAAGAGACAGGGCCTTCCGCAGGCTACATCGTGATCCTGCAGCCGCGCGGTGGGTCAGATACGCTAGGGCAGGTCCAAGACACGAAATCAGCGGCCCGTCAGGCGATCGGCATGGCCGAGATGCTTGCACATGAGATCAAAAACCCACTTGCGGGGATCTCGGGTGCCGCACAACTTTTGTCGATGTCGCTGCCGCCTGAAGATCAGGAAATGACCGATCTGATCGTGGCCGAGACCCGCCGCGTCGTCGCGCTCTTGGATCAGGTCGAACGGTTCGGAGATCTGCGCCCCCCTGAACGTCAGCCGACGAACATCCATGATCTGTTGGACCGTGCATGGGCGACAGCGCAGCTGGGGTATGCCTCGGGAGTCGAGATCACGAAGCTTTATGATCCGTCCTTGCCGGATGTTTTCGTGGACGCCGACCAGATCCAGCAGGTGTTCCTGAACTTGATCAAAAATGCCTCGGAAGCCTCTAGTAATGCAGGGAATATCACGCTGAAGACATTCTATGACAGCGGCTTGCGTGTACCATTGCCGAACGGAGACCAAGCGCACCTTCCCATTCAGGTTGAGGTCATTGATGATGGTCCCGGTCTTCCTCCTGATATCGCCGACAATGTCTTTGATCCGTTCGTGTCGGGCCGTGAAAACGGCACCGGTCTGGGACTGGCCTTGGTGTCCAAGATCATCACAGATCATGAGGCGCTGATTTCGGTCAATTCTGTACCGGGTCGCACTGCGTTTCGGATCAGCCTTCCCGTTTCGAAAACCCCTCGAAACTCAAGCAGTAAACCGTAAGGAGCCCTGAGATGGATGGAACAGTTCTGGTGGCCGATGATGATCGCACGATCCGCACGGTTCTGACACAGGCACTGACGCGCGCGGGGTGCCGTGTCCATGCGACGGGCTCGATCCAGACCCTGATGAAATGGGTTGAAGAGGGACGCGGAGACGTCGTGATCTCGGACGTGGTGATGCCAGATGGCAATGGGCTTGAAGCCTTGCCGCGGATATTAAAGCTGCGCCCGGATCTGCCTGTGATCGTGATTTCGGCGCAGAACACCATCATGACCGCCATTCAAGCGGCCGAGGCTGATGCCTTTGACTATCTTCCCAAGCCCTTTGACCTGCCAGAGCTGATGAAGCGTACCGCGCGGGCATTGGAACGCAAACGCGTCCGTCCTTCAGAACCCGAAGGTCCCGTGCAGCAGGCTAGGCGTGATGTAGATGATCTGCCCTTGGTGGGACACAGCCCTGCCATGCAAGAGCTCTATCGCCTTGTTGCGCGGGTTTTAAATGTGGATCTGCCGGTTCTGATCACCGGGGAAAGTGGGGTTGGGAAATCCCTGATTGCGCGGGCGCTGCATGACTTTTCCGATCGGGGGAGCGCGCCGTTTGTAATCGCCTCGCCCGATGACCTCGGCCACTCGGAAGCCGTGAACACTCTTCTATCGCGTGCGCGCGACGGGGTGATTTTGTTTGATGGCATTCAGGATTTGGATGACGTGGCCCAAGGACGATTGGCCCGTGTTCTGGATGCGGTGGCCGATAACAATACGCGCGTTCTGTCGATCTCGCAGGGGGATCTGGGACGCACTGCCGCCGAAGGGCGCTTCCGGTCAGATCTGTATTACCGGCTTGCGGGGATCGTGATCCCGGTGCCGCCGCTACGGGACCGGATCGAAGACATTGTCGGGCTAGCCGAGCATTTCCTTGGCCGTGCAGCGCAGGACGGATTGCCCAAACGGATATTGCCCGAGAACGCCGCGGCCATCTTGCGTGCCTATTCTTGGCCGGGCAACGTGCGTGAGCTTGAGAACCTGATCAGCCGACTTGCCGTCACAGGGGTCGACGACAATATCTCGGCGCCCGAGGTAGAGGCCGCTTTGGGTGCGACAGGGGCGCAACCTGCCAGTGCACCCAACGGCACCGGTGTCATTCGGCAGGAAATGGCCGATGCACGTTTGGCCGATACTATCGCACAACATTTGCAGCGCTATTTCGATCTGCACGGCGGGGTATTGCCTCCAACTGGCCTGTATCAACGCATTTTGCATGAAATGGAGCTTCCCTTGATCGAAATCGCTCTGGACGCGACGGGGGGAAACCAAGCCAAATGTGCCGATTTGCTGGGCATCAACCGCAATACCTTGCGTAAAAAGATCACCGAGCTTGGAATCGAGGTGACACGCCGTCGCAAGTTGATGTAAAAGAGCAACATAGCGTGGCATTCGGGCACAAGATCCGAGTCATATTGGCGGCACCTGTCTTCCTGAGGCGGCAGACAGAGATTTTATGAGGGCGAGCACAGTGGCGCAGCGCGCGGTGCGGAAGTCGAATTACGAGCGTTACCTGTCGATGCGCCGCTGGCGTAAGTACAGTTCTTACGGCGCATTTGGAATGATCGTGTTCGGGCCGATTTTGGCCGTGACCACGTTCTTGGCGCTTGGCCCCTTCGCGCAGGGCGCTGACAGTAACGCGCTTCGCCTGATCATCCTTGCAGACATCGTCTATGTCATCTTGGTCGCCGGGTTCGTACTGGCGGGTGTTAGCCGCATGATCGTTGCGCGCCGCAAAGAAAGCGCGGGATCACGTCTGCACCTGCGTCTGACGGGTGTCTTTGCCGTCATCGCGCTTAGCCCAACCATTCTGGTGGCGATCTTCGCAATGCTCACGCTGAATATGGGGCTTGAAGGCTGGTTTTCGGATCGTGTGCGCACTGTGGTCGGGAATTCTCGTGCTGCGGCTGAAGCTTATAAGGAAGAGAGCCGCGACGGGCTTGTTCAGGACGCGCGTGCAATCGCCACATACCTTGAATTGCAACGCCAAAACCAACTTTTGTTGACCGATGCAGAGGTCGGTCAGTTTTTGAAACAAGCCCAAGAGCGGATCCAACGGGGGCTACGCGAGGCCTATGTTATCTCGGGCGATGGTTCGATCCGGGTTCGCGGTACGCGGTCTTATTTGTTTGATTATGAACAGCCCACCGCAGAACAGTTCGCCCAAGCCGAGACCGGTGATGCCCTGGTGATTGAGGATTGGGAGATCAACGAATTTCGCGTGTTGCTGCGGCTAAGCAATTTTACAGATCACTATATCTTGCTCACGCGCGACGTAAACGGCGACATCCTTGACCTTGTGGACGAAACGCAAGAAGCGGCACTGGTCTACACGCAACTCGAATCGCAGCGTGGGCAGCGTCTGTTTCAATTCGGGCTGATTTATCTGGGCTTCGCCGCCATCCTGATCCTTGCAGCGATTTGGATGGGGATGTGGTTTGCCGAACGTCTGTCGCGCCCAGTGGGACGTCTTGCCAGCGCAGCACAACGCGTTGGGGCCGGCGATCTGGACGTGCGCGTTATCGAAGAAGAGGGCGATGACGAGATCTCGATGCTGGGGCGTTATTTCAACCAGATGACCAGTCGCCTGAAAGGGCAACGCGACCGTTTGCTTGAGAATACCGAGCAGATCGAACGTCGCCGGCGTCTGTTTGACAGCGTGCTCAGCTCTGTGACCGGGGGGCTGATCGGTCTAAACGCAGACGGTCAGGTGACCTTCCTGAACCGTGCTGCCGAGCTATTGCTGGATGTGCGGGATGAGAACGGACAGGAACACGAGTTATCGCTGGTTGTACCAGAATTCCAGCCGCTCTTGGACGCGGTGGCTCAGGGCCAGCCCAGTGCCCAACAAGAGATGCGTCTGACCCGAAATGGAAAGCAGGAAAATCTGTTGGTACGCATTGCAACGCGTTGGAATGATGATGAAGGGCTTGAGGGCTATGTGATTGCCTTTGATGATGTGACGGATCTGGTTTCGGCGCAGCGGATGGCGGCCTGGGGCGATGTGGCCCGGCGGATCGCGCATGAAATTAAGAACCCGCTGACGCCGATCCAGCTGTCGGCTGAGCGGATCAAGCGGAAGTTCTCGAAGGTCGAGGGTGTCGATGTGGACGCGCTGGAGCAATATACCGACGTGATCGTGCGTCAAACCAACGATCTGCGCCGGATCGTCGACGAGTTCTCGAAATTCGCACGTATGCCCGAACCTGAACGGCGTGAAACCGATTTGACCAAGCTACTGAGCGATATCCTGTTGTTGCAGGAAGCCGGGCAAGAGGGCGTGCGCTTTACATCGCATATCGTGGACCGCTCGGTTTTGATCGAGATTGACCAGACGATGATTGGTCAGGCGTTGACAAACTTGATCAAGAACGCCGGGGAAGCCATTGATACACTGTATGAAACTGGGCGCTCGGATGGGCATGAACCTGAAGTGCAGGTGACAATGGATTATGTGGACGGCGGCGTGTGCATCACCGTGGCCGATAACGGGATCGGGCTGCCCGAAGACCGGGCGCGCCTTTTTGAACCCTATGTAACGACGCGCGAGAAAGGCACCGGGCTGGGCTTGCCGATCGTCAAGAAGATCATCGAAGAACATGGCGGGCGTCTGACGCTGGAAGATGCGCCCGTCTTTGAGAGTGAACACAAGAGAGGCGGCGCTCATTTTGGCGCCATGGCCCGCATCTTCCTGCCTCTTGGCAGCGTAGAGCGCGGCGCAAAAGCCGCAAACACAGGAGAACCGACATGAGCGATATTCTGATTGTTGATGACGAACGGGACATCCGCGAACTGATTTCAGATATTCTTGAAGATGAAGGGTTTACCACCCGATTGGCAGGCACCTCGGACGAGGCGGTCGCACAGGTCAAGGCAGAGCTACCCGCCCTGATGATCTTGGATATCTGGCTGAAAGACAGCGCCATGGACGGGATCGACATCCTGAAAATGGTCAAGCGCGAACATCCAGAGGTCCCGGTGGTGATTATCTCGGGGCACGGGAACATCGAAATTGCGGTCGCGGCGATCAAACAGGGCGCCTATGACTTCATCGAGAAGCCCTTCAATATCGACCAGCTGATGGTAGTGATCACACGCGCGATGGAGACAAGCCGTTTGCGTCGCGAAAATACCGAGCTTAAGCGACGCGACAGCCTGCCAACCGAAATGATTGGGCAAAGTTCGGCCTTCAAGTCTCTGAAATCTAATCTGGAAAAGGTTACCAAGTCTAATGGTCGCGTGATGCTGACTGGCCCGTCCGGTGTAGGCAAAGAACTGGCAGCACGCTTTATTCATGCAAATTCCGATCGTGCATCGGCCCCCTTGGTCGTCGTCAACTCGGCCTCGATCGAAGCGGATCGCATGGAAGAGGTTCTGTTTGGTCGTGAAAGCGATGAGCGCGGGATCGAACCTGGTTTGTTGGAAGAGGCCAATGGCGGCGTGATCTATTTCGACGAGGTCGCAGACATGCCTGTCGGCACCCAGTCCAAGATCCTGCGCGTGCTGGTAGATCAGCGGTTCCAGCGTGTCGGCGGTGCGGACAAGATCTCGGTTGATCTGCGGGTAGTGTCGTCCACCAGCCGTGACCTTCAGGCCGAAATCGCGGCCGGAAACTTCCGGGAAGAGCTGTATCACCGCCTGAACGTGGTGCCGATAGCCGTGCCGCCCTTGGATGAACGCCGCGAAGATATTCCCGAGTTGGCCACGTATTTCATCTCGATGTTCAATGCTGAACAGGGCCTGCCTTTGCGTGAGTTGGCCGAGGACGCTCAGGCCATGCTGCAGACGATGCAGTGGCCGGGCAATGTGCGCCAGCTAAAGAACGTGGTCGAACGGGCGCTGATCTTGGGCGATGGTACCGACCCGATCACCGCATCCGAGCTTCCGGGGCAGGAAGCGGCCACCGAAGAAGCGACGGATCAGGCCGTTGTTGTGTCGGGCGCACTGGCTATGATGCCACTGCGTGAAGCGCGCGAAGCGTTTGAACGCGAATACCTTCTGACCCAAATCAATCGCTTCGGGGGCAACATCTCGCGCACGGCGAATTTCGTCGGC
Organism: uncultured Aliiroseovarius sp.; assembly: GCA_938023895.1. GTDB lineage: Bacteria > Pseudomonadota > Alphaproteobacteria > Rhodobacterales > Rhodobacteraceae > Aliiroseovarius. Next base: position 3,704 of record CALJDH010000323.1, on the reverse strand, counting down.
ATGGAGCGTTCGGCGTTGCATCGCAAGCTGAAGTCCTTGGGCGTTGTAACGGGGTCCAAGGCAGGTGCGCGCATGGCCTATGTTGCCGGGGACGAGGAAGAGTCTGCAGACGCGTGATCAAGCTGTAACGGCTTGGTCGCACGCACATTCCCTCGGGGCCGGGACCATTGACCCTGCCGCGCCCATCTGCCATCCCTTCGGGCAGGATTGCGCATGTCACATGCGGTCGAAGCGGTGCCTGACAAGTTTCGGGCCTGCGGTCTAAGGAGAGCCGGATGAAGGTTATCATTTGCGGTGCAGGGCAGGTGGGTTGGCAGATCGCCCGTCACCTTTCAGGCGAAAAGAACGACGTGACCGTTGTAGATAACAACCCCGAACTGGTAGCGCGAGCCACCGATACGCTGGACGTGCAGGGGATTGCGGGTCACGCCTCGCATCCGGACGTTCTGGACCGCGCCAACGCGCGTGATGCGGACATGATCATCGCGGCGACGTACTCGGACGAAGTGAACATGGTCACCTGTCAGGTGGCGCATTCGGTCTTCTCGATACCGCGCAAAATCGCGCGTCTAAGATCGCAAAGCTATCTGGATGCGATTTATGCCGACCTCTATCGCCGCGATCACCTACCGATTGACGTTGTCATCAGCCCCGAGCGCGAAGTGGCCGAGGCGGTTCTGAAGCGTATTCAGGCCCCGTCTGCCTTCGATATTGAAAGCTTCATGGGTGGCAAGGTGCAGCTTTTGGGCATTCAGTTGGGCGAAGATTGTCCGGTGCTAAATACCCCTCTGCGCCAATTGACAGATTTGTTCTCCACTCTCAGTGCCATCGTGGTCGGAGTGCGCCGTGACAAGGGGCTGTTTGCACCCGAACCAGGTGACCAGCTGTTCGCGGGCGACCAAATCTACGTGTTCACCCGAAGTGAAGACGTGAACCGGACGCTGGAAGTGTTCGGCAAACCCACCAAACGTCAGGAACGTGTGGTGATCCTTGGCGGGGGCAATGTAGGGCTTGCCGTTGCGCGCGAGCTTGAGACCCGCACCGACCGTATCCGCGCCAAGGTGATCGAGCTGAACCGAGATGTGGCCGAACGTGCGGCGGATACGCTCGAACGCACGGTGGTTTTGCATGGCGACGGGATGAACCGCGAGCTGATGAAAGAGGCGGGCGTTCCGCGCGCCGATGCCATTCTGGCAGTGACGGATGACGACAAGGTCAACCTTCTGTCCTCGGTCCGGGCTAAGGCCGAGGGCTGCGCGATGTCGATCGCTCTGGTTAACGACCCGTCGCTTGTGGGCCTGATGGAACCTCTGAATATCGACGCCTATATCAACCCCCGCACGCAGACGGTGAGTTCGATCCTGCGCCACATTCGGCATGGTAAAGTGCGCGAGGTCTATTCGCTGGGCGATGCCGAAGCTGAGGTGATCGAGGCCCAGGTGCTGTCGACTTCGCCCATCGCGGGCAAGGCAATCCGCGATGTGGACTTCCCTGAAGGCGTTCTTGTCGGTGCCTTGATGAAGGGCGAAACCGTGGTCAAGCCCGCGGGCAAGGTCCGTATTGACGAGGGCGATGTGGTGACACTGTTCTGCATGGCAGATGACGTGCCCGAGGTTGAGCGTCTGCTGCAGGTCTCGATCGACTTCTTCTAAGGCGTAACCATGCTGACCCAGATCACCAAACTGCCGCTGCTTGTGATCCTGATGGGGATCAGCGTTTTGGCGATGTTGCTGCCTGCGGGGTTTGCGTGGACAGTCGAGGAGTATTATCAGGGCCGCGTGTTCCTGTATGGGGCGCTTCTGTTTGGTTTTCTGACATTCTTTCTGGCCATTGCGATGGCCGACCGGCCCAGATCCACCCGGCATCGACGGCACTTGATGGCGCTTTTGGGGCTATTTGTCCTGCTGCCGATTATGCTGGCCGTGCCGTTTCACCAAGCGTTGCGCACCACCACGTTCTTAAACTCCTATGTCGAAATGGTATCCGCGCTGACAACCACCGGATTGACGCTGTTTCCGGATCCTGATCGGCTACCTAAATCATTGCATCTGTGGCGCGCCATGGTGGGGTGGATGGGCGGATTTTTCATCTGGGTCAGCGCCATTGCCATCCTGGCCCCAATGGCTCTTGGCGGGTTCGAGGTGCGCACACGATTTGGCGCGCGCGGGTCGGCGCTGGATACGCGACTTGGGGCCGGGCACAGCCAGATCACGCGTGTGGCCGATTTCTCGGACCGGATCAGAACTTATGGCGTTCGCCTGTTGCCGATTTATGCTGGGCTGACAGCAGCGTTGTGGATCGGCTTGGTCATTGCCGGGGAAACGCCCTTTGTTGGGCTATGCCATGCGATGTCTACGCTGGCGACCAGCGGGATCTCTCCGGTCGGTGGGCTGTCGGGCGGCGTGTCCGGCTTTGGCGGAGAGGTCATGATCGCCGTCTTCCTAATCTTTGCGATTTCGCGCCAGACCTTTGCCAGTGATATGCAGTCCAGCGAAACTCCGTCCCTCCGACGTGATCCGGAAATTCGTCTGGCCTTTGTGATCCTTGTTTCGCTGACAGGGTTTCTGTTTCTGCGCCACTGGATTGGCGCTTATGAGGTAGACGAAGCGCTGACCCTAACCTCTGGTCTGTCCGCATTGTGGGGATCGCTGTTCACCGTTCTGTCGTTCCTGACCACTGCTGGTTTTGAAAGTCAGGCGTGGGAAGCTAGTTCCAATTGGTCCGGACTTGAAACGCCGGGGCTTCTGTTGATGGGGTTGGCGCTGATTGGCGGTGGGGTTGCGACAACAGCGGGCGGGGCCAAGCTGATGCGAGTCTACGCGCTGTACCTGCATGGGTTGCGCGAAATGGAGAAGCTTGTCCATCCAAGCTCGATCGGCGGATCCGGAACCGAGGCACGCCACCTACGCGGACGCGGTGCCTATATGGCATGGGTCTTCTTCATGCTGATGGCCTTGTCCGTCGCCGTGATCATGGCGCTGTTTGCCTTGACGGGGCAGGATTTTGAAAGCGCGACGATCTTGACCATCGCTACGCTGACAACCACTGGTCCCGTGGTCGAGGTCGCCGCCGTAGAGCCCTTGTCGATCGTCGATCTGAGCGATATTGCAAAGCTGGTGTTGACGTTCGCCATGATCTTGGGGCGATTGGAAACACTCGCGATTATTGCGTTGCTCAGCCCCGACATCTGGCGCCGCTGAAGATCAGCTAAACAGGAGCTTCCGTGTATCCTGTTGTTTACATGCCATACCCTGATTGAAGGCACGTAATTTGGGGGTGGAAACCACCAAAAGAGCAAGCCATAGTGACAATCAGGTGAAATTCCTGCCGTTTTCCGGCAGCACGAAACAAAAAAGGCAATAAAAATGGCTGCCGATAAGCAAAATCTACAAGACGCATTCCTGAATCATGTGCGCAAATCGAAAGTTCCTGTGACGATTTTTCTGATCAACGGCGTAAAGCTTCAGGGTGTGATTTCCTGGTTCGACAACTTCTGCGTCCTTCTGCGTCGCGATGGCCAGTCGCAGCTGGTCTATAAGCACGCGATTTCGACCATTATGCCAGGCCAACCGATCAATCTTTATGACGGCGAAGAAAGCTGACAGACCTCATTGAACAAGAGGAGAAGGCCACCCGCGCTTGGGTCCTTCACCCCGAACTGACCTCAGATCCCAACCGCCGGACCGCTGGTCCCGCGTTGGAAG
>CALJDH010000322.1 GCA_938023895.1 uncultured Aliiroseovarius sp. | reverse complement strand
TAGCAGACGGATCCTTCGTGCTCTTCCCATGGGCTGAAATGCTTGTGTTCGGTGATGCGGGTGTAAGGCACGTCCTCTTCCCCGTAGTTCATCACTGCACAGCCCTGATAGTCGCCGTCATAGGTGAAGCGTTCGAAATCGAGCGTGCGATAGCCCAGATGGCCCAGCTCGAAATCAAAGTACCCATCCAATGGTCCGGAATAGAAAACGTGGTCGTATTGGTCGGCCTGATCGCGGGTAAACCGCATGTTCAGATGCACCGTGATCGACGGATGATCCAGGATATTCTCGACCATCTTGGTATAGCCGTCCTCGGGCATCCCTTGGAATTCATGGAAGAAATAGTTGTCGTCGTAATTGAAGCGCACCGGCAGACGTTTCAGGATGCTGGCGGGCAGCTCGGACGGCTGCATGCCCCATTGCTTGATCGTGTAGCCTTTGAAGAACGCCTCGTAGAGGTCCTTGCCTACGAAGCGCAGCGCTTGCTCTTCAAACGTCTTGGGATCCTCGATCGAGGTGTCGGCCTGCTCCGATGTGATAAACTCCAGCGCCTCGTCCGGTCGCATCGACCGGCCAAAGAACTGGTTGATCGTATGCAAGTTGATCGGCAGCGAAAACACCGTCCCCTTGGCGGTCGTCTTCACGCGGTTTTTATAGGGCAGGAAATTGGCGTGACGGTTTACATAGTCCCAGACCTGTTCGTCATCGGTGTGGAAGATATGCGGCCCATAAACATGGACCATGATCCCGGTCTCGCCATCCCGTTCGGTGTGGCAGTTGCCTGCGATGTGGTCGCGGCTTTCGACGATGGTGACCTGATGCCCGTCCTCGGCCAACTCGCGCCCGATGACGGCGCCACTTAGACCTGCTCCGACAAGTAGGATGTTCATCGCCAACTCCAACGTGAATATGCCCAGCGTTGTTCCACACCGTGATTTTTTTAGCAAACAGGAATGGTCAGGGGCGGTTGCTTTTAGCCGAGCGCCCCGCGTCACAAGGCAGCCCACGCCCTGCGACCAAGCCTGACAGAAAATGTATTTATTACAAGATCTAAGGCAGTGCGACGACGCACAACGTCGCTCGCTGCGCGGCGTGGCGCCGCAATCATTAGGAAGTCATTAAGATTCAATTGCTTACAATTCCTAAACAAACTCCTGACGATAAATAAACAGTCGTTAACCTCCAACCAACACACTCGAATTGCGTTGTTAAGCGCGTGGGTGAAATCGAGGGTGGTTGGGGTGACCATGTTTAGTTTCGCTGGCACCAGTTTCGGTGCCAGTCAGTTATATGAAACAGGAATTACAGATCTAAAGATCGTGTGGCAGGACGGCCAAGCGCATCTTGTGTCGATTAGCGCCTCTGCTAACGGGTCCATGATCCACACCATCGGCGCCGGTGGCGCGCTGACTTTATCCGATCAGGTCTGGACAGGCGGGGGGGCGGTGTCCTCTTCCGTGCCGGTACTGGAAACCGTTACGCATCAAGGCGCAACTGTCCTGCTGGCATTCGGTCAAAGCGACTGGGCCATTGCCGGGCTGACGCTTGAGCCGAATGCAGAGTTGTCCGACCCAACATCCTATCAATGGGGCCCGAATGGGGTCGGATTACTATCCGCCTTACACGCGACCACGATTGACGGCAGCACGCATGTATATGCGGCCAGCATGACAGGTTCAGGCTTCTGCCACTACACGATCGACAGCAACAACACCTTCATATTGCAGGGAAATTACAGTCAGCCCGCCTCTCTGACGGAACCGGATTTAATTGACTTTGAAACCATCGACCTCGGCGCACATCAAGTTCTAATCACGGCGTCATCATCGGGGGATGGTATCGCCAGCTATCTGCTTGATTCCGCAGGTGTGCCAACGCTGGTGTCCGAACACTCGGCCGACACGGTGCTGCCCGTCGGCACGCCAACCAAGCTGGCGACCGGGACCGTCGATGGTCAGAACTTCGTCATCATGGCCAGCGCGGGCAGTTCGTCTTTGACGGTGTTCAATGTAAGCGCAACAGGCACGCTGACCCCGTCGGACCACGTCATCGACAACAAGTTCACGCGGTTCTCGGATGTTACGGAACTGGCGACGGTCGAGCATGATGGGCGCCTGTATGTGATTGCGGGCGGGTCCGATGACGGGTTGTCCCTGTTTACGCTTCTGGTGGACGGTACGCTGGTTCATCTGGATACGGTTTGGGACACGAATTCAACTGCACTTCAGAATGTCGCTGCCCTTGAGGCAACGGTTGTGAATGGACAGATCGTCGTATGCGCGACAAGCGAGACCGAGGAAGGGATCACCCTTTTCACCATCGACCCCGACCCGACTGGCATGATGCTGACAGGCGGCATCGCGAACGACACACTAACCGGTGGGGCTGACAGCGACGCAATCCTGGGGGGGGATGGCGACGACACGCTGGCAGGCGCGGGCGGAGCTGACATTCTAAGTGACGGCGCAGGCGCGGATACGATGACAGGTGGGGCGGACGCAGATCTGTTCGTCCTGTGCAGCGATGGCAGTCTGGATACGATCACTGACTTCGATCCGAGCGAGGATTCGTTGGATCTTAGCGGCTATCACATGCTGTACGACGCCAGCCAAATTCAGGTTACGTCGACGACTTGGGGTGCCATCCTGAGCTATCAGAACGAGGTTTTGCATGTCTACCGCGTGGGCGGGGGCGCACTGGACGCCTCGCACTTCCTGACGGAAGACGTGCTGATACTCGACCGACCGCCAAGCGGGTTCGACTTTTTCCCCCTGACCGTGAACGGCACAGCGGCTGATGACACGATCAAAGGCAACGCGGGTTTGGATACGCTAAACGGAATGGCAGGGGATGACATGCTGATGTGGTCCGGAGGGGGAGACCTTTACTACGGCGGCACCGGTACTGACACCGTTTGTTACACCGAAGCCAGCACAGGTGTATTGGTCAATCTTCTTACAGGCGAAACAGATCTGGCGGCTTTGGGGGATCAGTTTGATTCCATCGAGAACCTGATTGGGTCCGAGTTCGACGACGTGCTGACCGGAGACGCTGGAAACAACGAACTGATCGGCGGTGCCGGGGATGACCTCCTGTCAGGTGGCAATGGCATCGACCTTTTGGATGGCGGCGCAGGACAGGACAAAGCAAGCTACGCGACCAGTGCTCAGGGGGTAACGGTGTCTCTGCTTGGCGGCACCGGAGGGGACGGCGACACGCTGATCCGCATCGAAGGCGTCATTGGAAGTGACCACGCAGATGATATCACCGGGGACAACGGAGAGAACGATCTAGCAGGCGGCGACGGCGCAGACATTTTGCGTGGTCTGGATGGTCACGACACGATTACCGGGGGGCGCGGGAACGACACCCTTATCGGAGGTCTTGGAAATGATGTTCTGGACGGCGGTGACGGTGATGACACGCTAATCGGTGGCGACGGTGCGGACACGTTCCATGGCGGAGACGGGATCGATATCGTCGACTACAGCGATGATACTGACGGCTTCACCTTCAACTTTGCCACTGATGAACGCACTGGAGCGGCTGCGTTGGATAGCTTTGATTCCATTGAGGGAATCGCAGGGGGCTCTGGAGCAGACAGGTTGATCGGCGCCGCGGCAGATGACGTCCTGATAGGCGGAGGCGGAAACGACGTGATCGGCGGAGGTGCCGGGAATGACAGGCTGATTGGCGGCGACGGCGATGATCGCATTCTGGCGGGCGATGGGGCGGATTTTTATGATGGCTCTGCTGGAGTTGATACCATCGACATGCGTGTGATTGCGTCGGCTGCAACGGTGGATCTGGCCGCCGGAACTGGGGCTGGCAGCATGGCAGGAGACCAGTTTGTCAATATCGAAGACCTGCTGGGTACGCTCTTTGACGACAGTCTTTTCGGTGATGATGCCGACAACTATTTCAAGGGGCTCAAGGGGAACGACATCATGACAGGTGCCGGAGGGAACGACAGGCTACGCGGCGGCCTCGGACCGGACCAGATAGACGGTGGCGAAGGTGATGACATGCTGTGGGGGGGCGTCGCGCGTGACGTTCTGACTGGCGGCGCCGGTCGCGATATCATGCGTGGTGACCGTGGAGACGATACTCTGGACGGTGGAATTGGCCGGGATATGATGTTTGGTGGTAGCGGGCGTGACACATTCCTGTTCAACGACGACAAAGATCGGATCCGGGATTTCGCCCCCCTTGAAGACCAAATCCTGTTTGACAGCGCTTTGTGGGGAGGAGGGGCCAAAACAGCAGACGAGATCCTAAGCTATGCCATCATCAAGAATGGGAACACCGTGTTTAGCTTTGGCGATGGGAACAAGCTGATTCTGGACGATATCACCGATCTGTCGCTGCTCACGGATGCGATCGACTTCTACTAAGGCTGGCACCTGACGCACATGAACTAAGCAACGCACGCCCGGGTGCGCTCCCCTTAAGCATTTTCGCCAATCACTTGGACGGAAACGACCTTTTTCCGGAGAGCCCCATGAGCCAGTCACCTGCCCTGTCCCTACCCCTGATCCAACCGTCTCAGGCGCAAAAGCACGTCACCCATAACGAAGCGCTTCGGGTACTGGACGTGCTGGTGCAACTGACGGTCCAAAGCGCTGATGGTACCGTGCCCCCTGTCGCCGCCGTGGACGGGGATCGTCACATCGTCGCCAGTGGCGCGACCGGTGACTGGGCCGGGCAGGATCACAACATTGCCCTTCTGGAAAACGGGACGTGGCAGTTCTTCACCCCAATCGAGGGCTGGCACGCAGATGTCCTTGCCACGGCCAAGACACTGCGATTTGACGGCAGCGTCTGGGCCGAGCTGACCTTCGACACCAACAATCTGGACCTTGTGGGCGTGAACACCAGCGCAGACACGACGAACCGGTTGGCTGTCTCCTCGGAGGCAACGCTTCTGACCCATGCGGGCGCTTCTCATCAGCTGAAAGTCAACAAGGCGAGCGCCGCCGATACCGGATCCCTTCTGTTTCAGGATAATTGGTCTGGACGCGCGGAATTGGGATTGGCGGGAACCGACGACTTCTCGATCAAGACCAGCGCAGATGGGTCCAACTGGAACAGTGCAATTGTGGCCACAGGCGGCGGGGATGTTGGGATCGGAAAAAGCCCGGATGCCAAGCTGGATGTGGACGGTGTGATGAAATTGACCCCGGTTTTGACCGCCGACCTTCCTGCGGCGGCAACCATTGGCGCAGGCGGGATCGCGTTCGTATCGGATGCGACCGGCGGCGCACAATTGGCCTATAGCGATGGTGCGGCGTGGCTGAAAGTGGCGGATGGCACAGCGCTGTAAGCCCTAGCGCGCCTTTGATCACTGGCTGCGAATGCGGGCAGCGCGACGACCTGGCAGCGGCAGCAGTTTTGCCGCTGTCAGATACAGCACATAAAGGTCCAGCATCGGTGACTTGTTCCGGTGATAGATCATGTCCAAATGTGCCTTCCGGGGAATGCAGCGGCGAACATAGACATCTTCCGCTTCCTCCTGAGAAGTGCACTCGGCCAGCATCTTTTCTTCATGCGAATGGAAAATGATCGAGGCCAGCCCCGTGATACCGGGACGGTCCAAGAGCACCTGCTGATAGATCTCGGGACAGGCGGCGACATAGCGGGGCTCGGGCGGGCGCGGACCGACAAAGCTCATTTCGCCATTCAGCACATTTAGCACCTGCGGCAGTTCATCCAGACGGTGATCGCGCAGATATCGGCCCAGCTTGGTGATTCGACCCTTCTTATGTCCTCCGGTAATGCCCACATTTTCATGTGCCGGGGCTGTCCGCATCGTGCGGATCTTCATCAGGTTGAATTCCTGATCAAAGGCCGTATTGCGTCGCGACCGATAGATGAACGGGCGACCATCCTTGGCAATCACCACGACGTATAAAACCAGCAGAGCGGGAATCACCGGCACCAGAAGCACAAGCGCCAACACGATGTCGAGAAACCGTTTCAACCTTTGCCCGTTCCTTGCCTGCAGCCCTCCAATGCCAGAGGGTTGCTTCAGTCATGCCAGTCTCCGGTGCCAAACCCGCGACGACCAACGGCACAATAGGCCGAAAATCCCGCACGCTCCGCATCGGATGGCGAATAGATATTGCGCAGATCAGCCATCGCCGCCGTGGTCATACATCCGGCCAAACGTTTAAGGTCCAGTGCACGGAACTCATTCCATTCGGTCAGAAGCACTATCGCATCCGCATTCTCGGCAGCGTTATACGCATCTTCGAACCATTGTGCACCCGGCAAAAGTGCTTTGCCCTCTGCAAGCCCCTGAGGGTCGACAACACGTACGGTGGCCCCCCCGCCAATCAAGGCCGGAACAATGGTCAAGCTGGGCGCGTCTCGCATATCATCCGTGTTCGGTTTGAACGTGACGCCGAACACAGCGATTGTCTTGCCCGAAACCGAGCCTCCACACATGTCGACCACCTTGTCGATCATCCGGCGCTTGGTGTCATCATTCACGTTGATCACAGTCTCGGTGATCTCCATCGCCATGCCGTTTTCCTGACCGATGCGGGCCAATGCTTTGGTATCTTTCGGGAAACAGCTTCCGCCGTATCCCGGCCCGGCATGCAGGAACTTGTTGCCGATGCGGCCATCCAACCCGCTGCCTTTCGACACCTGCTTCACATCGGCGTCCACACGTTCGCACAACGCCGCGATTTCGTTCATGAACGTGATCTTGGTCGCCAGAAACGCATTGGCGGCATACTTGATCATCTCGGCGCTTTCCAAATCAGTGGTGACGATCGGAAAATCACGCAGGAAAAGCGGCCGATAGATCTCGGCCATAGCCTGCGCGGCGCGGTCGCTTTCAACACCAACCACCACGCGGTCAGGCCGCATGAAGTCGTCAATCGCGGCACCTTCACGCAGAAACTCGGGATTCGAGGCCACGTCGAACTCCAACTCTGGATTGGTTTTCGCGATGACTTCGGCGACACGGCGATTTGTGCCTACGGGCACGGTCGATTTCGTGACCACCACTGCGTAGTGGTCCAGCGAATCAGCAATTTCTTCAGCCGCTGCGAAAACATAGGTGAGGTCCGCATGGCCGTCTCCGCGCCGGGTCGGCGTGCCGACTGCGATGAATACAGCGTCGGCATCCGTAACAGCCTCTTTCAGGTTTTCGGTGAAGGTCAATCGTCCCGCTTGGACGTTCTTGGCCATCAGCTCTTCCAAACCTGGTTCATAAATCGGAACCTTGCCGTCTTCGAGCATCTGGATCTTACGCGGATCCTTGTCAACGCAAACAACTTCATGTCCAAAATCAGAAAAACAAACACCCGACACGAGCCCAACATAGCCCGTTCCAATCATTGCGATTCTCATCGGTCTCTTCTCTCACAATCTAATAAAACAGTAGAACTTTGGTGCGGGAAACACTGCGCCAAGTCAATGGAAAGCGACATACAATCGCCAAGAAATGGCCCCGCATTCCTCAATTGTTTATTCAACAATTACGTGTAGTATCCGTCATTACCACTCAGATCGGAGACAGAAATGTTGCGTTCATTGTTGCCCGTCTTGCTGGCTGCCTGTCTTGCGGTGTTTCTATCGCCAGCCGAAGCCCAGGCCAGATGCTCTGTCCAAAAGGTCGCGGGTGAGCAAAAGCAAATATCCTACAAACAGTTGAACCAAAGGCTTCTGGACGCTGCAATTTTGGCTCAAGTGAACTTCTATCGGTGCAAGCACGGCCTGCCGAAGCTGGCCCCAGCCGGTGGTTTACGCAAACAAGCAAGCAGGCATTCGATGTGGATGGCACGGTCGGGCAAACTCAGCCACAAGGCCACCAGTGGAACAACCCGCAGCCTGAAGGGGCGGCTTAAGTCGTCGGGTGTTAAGTACAAAACGGGCGCCGAGAACATTGGCGTCATGCGTTTTTACAATTTAGACAACCGCCGATTTCTGATTCGGTCTTCCGGTAAATGCGTCTTCACAACACCGTCGGGTCAACGGATCGGGCGGCATAGCTATCACAGCCTGGCAAAACTTGCGGTGCGCGAATGGATGGAGTCACCGGGCCACCGCAGGAACATTTTGCGACGGAATTTGCGTCATACGGGTGCAGGGGCCGGGGTTCGCCCGAACTCGCAGTATTGTGGTGCGGTATTCCTTACTCAGATATTCTCAGGGTAGCGTTCGGGTATGGCAACCGTGCCACATCGGCCAAACTTTGCCGCCCTCAGGGCCCAAATCCGCAGTTCATCCTTCCCATACCACCCCTCGTATGCGACATATTCGGTTGACGGCTCGCTAAAGTAGTGAGGCCTGCTTACCAATTATGGAGTATGTAACATGAAAAAAGTCATGACCCTTGCCGCAGCTGGCATGATCGCTCTGACCGCCCCCGCTTTTGCTGGCGGCTACAGCGACCCGATCGTTGAAGACGTAGTAGTAGTTGAAGAAGCTGCAAGCTCGCTGGGTAACACCGGCATGGCACTGCTGGGCCTGGCACTGATCGCCGGCATCATCATCGCTTCGGATTCGGAC
>CALJDH010000321.1 GCA_938023895.1 uncultured Aliiroseovarius sp. | reverse complement strand
TTTCACCTCGTACGCAACGCGCGAGGGTCAGCCCGCGCGCAGGATTTCGATCAAGGCCAGCATATCGTCAGGAATTGGCGCTTCAAAGCTGAGTTTTTCGCCCGAGACCGGATGCACAAATCCCAGCGTCGCGGCATGCAGGGCTTGGCGGGGAAAACTGCGCGCGGCCTCGACCGCCTCGGGACCAATCACCTTCACGTTCAGCTTGCGCCGTCCGCCATAGGTGGGGTCCCCGATCAATCCATGACCTGCATGCGCCATGTGCACGCGGATTTGGTGGGTCCGGCCCGTTTCAAGCCAGCATTCGATTAACGCGGCCTGCGCGGGCGTGCCGAAGCTTTCCAAGATCCGCGCGCGCGTCACCGCATGACGTCCGCCCGAAAACAGCACCGCCTGTTTCTGGCGATCCGTCTTGTGGCGCGCCAGTTGGGTGGTAATCTTCAGGATATTGCCTTTCTCAAAGCTCGTCCCTTTGATCCCGCCCAGTCGCGGATCCGCTTGATCCGGCGCGCCGTGGGTGACTGCCAAATAGTGCCGCTCGGCCGAGTGGGCTTCGAACTGCTTGGCCAACCCGTGATGCGCCGCGTCCGATTTCGCGACCACCAGCAGGCCCGAAGTATCCTTGTCGATCCGATGCACAATGCCGGGGCGCTTTTCGCCGCCAACACCAGACAGGTTGCCACCGAAGTGATGCAACAGCGCGTTGACCAGCGTGCCCGTGGGCGTGCCGGGTGCGGGGTGCACTACCATGCCCGCAGGTTTGTTCACCACGATCAGATCATCGTCTTCGTAAACGATGTCCAGCGGGATATCTTCGGGGCCAATATGGCTTTCATTGGCTTCGGGCACTCGAATCTCCAGTTCGTCCCCCTCGGCAAGTTTCCCACGTGGATCGTCCATTACCAGCCCGCCCATCGTGACCGCGCCTTCGGCGATCAGTTTGGCTAAACGGGACCGCGACAGGTTTGCTTCCTCTGGCACATCGCGCGCAATCGCCTTATCAAGACGCTTGGGCGGGTTCTCGGCTATGATGACCCGGACAATCCGGTGCGAGGTAGACATGGACAAAACTCCTGAACAGGAACTGGACGAAGCCCTAGAGGGCAGCGTGGGCCTTGGCACCGTGCGCTATCTGAAAACGATTGTCACGGCAATGACGGTGGCAACGATTCTGGGAATGATCGTGCTGATCACGGTGGTGGTAATGCGATTCTCTCAGACCGCGCCCACGGCGACCGCCCTGCCCCTGCCAGATCAGATCACTCTGCCTGATGGCGTCACGGCGGATGCCGTCACGCTCGGCACCGACTGGATCGGCGTCGTATCGGGCGATGAAATCTTGATCTACGAGACAGACGGACAGCTGCGAAAACGCATCAACCTGCGCTGAGCTGGTCTGTTTTGAGGGGGGGGATGGTACCGACACCCCGGCTCGAACGGGGGACCTCTTGATCCACAATCAAGCGCTCTAACCTACTGAGCTATGTCGGCACGCTGGATGCGTTTACCCCCACCTGCCGGGCTTTGCAAGAGGTCGCGGGTTGAAAAATGCACGAAAGCGCACTAACCCGATCAGAAGAAATTCAGGAGGCCAAACATGGGCATCAACGACGAAAGTGACATCGACGCAAACCTACAGATCGGGCCAACCTCGATTGGAATGGTACGCCTTTATGTGGAAGGCGGCGGCGTGGAACTGCCGATGGATTTCGAACCGGAAGAGGCCGAGGAAATCGCGGAAGAACTGCTGACCGCGGCCAAACAGGCCCGCGCCTTGGCCGACAGCGCCAAGTCGAAAAAGTAACGTTTTCTAGACGTTGACCAAAGCCGCCACGCCCGGATCGCGAAACCCTTGCAACCGGCGTGCGGCATGGGTTGCGAACTTCTGCACCATCACTTTGCGCCGGGCTGGCGCCAGTTTATCTTCCGGCCCCATGCGCAAAATCTCGGCATCATAGCTGTCCGCAATGATCAGCCCAGTGTCCTCCGGCAGAAGTTCGGTCGGAAAATCGGAATCAACGGCCCAAAAATAGCGGTCACACCATTCCAGATAGCCCTTCCACTTATTGTCCGAGGTGAAATCCACGCGCGAGGATTTACATTCGATCACCCAGATCTCGCCCTTGGGCCCCAAGGCCATCACGTCGACCCGCAGCCCCCGTGCGGGCACCAGTTCTTCGACTGTAACAAACCCGTGGCTCAGCATGTGGCGGCACACGCCGCGCGCCAGCAATTGTCCGGGCATCAATGTTTGCGATTGGGCGTCCATATCCCAGACGAACATTTCATGAACAAAATGTCAATGCAGCGTGCGCAGCTCTACGCCCCCCTTGCGCCCGACGCGCCCCACGCCTATCTAGGCCGAGGCGGCTTCTGCCCTTCGCGTCACATGCGGGTAAAATTCCGGTGGCCTTAAGCAATTCCGAGGGAGCTGGCTCTGTTTGGGCCGTGGTCCACTTACCCGGCGCCCACCTGTATATACAGGTCCTCGGGAATTCAGACCCCGACGGT
>CALJDH010000320.1 GCA_938023895.1 uncultured Aliiroseovarius sp. | reverse complement strand
AGGCGCGGCAGGACCGAGGCCAGCAGCAGGATGTCGAAGAACGACTGGTGCTTCGCCGCGATCAGAACCTCGCCGGTTGGCACCTCGCCCCGGATTTCGCTTTTCAGACCGATCATCCAAGACGCGGTCCAACGGACCCAGTTGCAATAGAAATGGATCACCTTGAACGCGTTGTCGCGCTTGATCCAGACTAGTGGGACACCGATAAAGCCGACGATGGGCAGCATGATGTACATCTGGGTGATGAACAGAAGCGAGCGCAGCCATTGAATTGCGTGACGCATCAGCGTTTCTCCTGCAGGGTTGTCAGGGCGGCTTGGCGGGTGGCGAGAAACGCCACCAGTGCCGCGAATGGGGGGATCACAAGGGGCCAGAGCCACTGCCAGCCCTGAAGGCCAAGTCCGGTCAGGAAGCCACCTTCCGCCCCAGCCGAAGGCAGCATGAACAGCGCAAGCGCGCCAAGAATGGTGCCGACGGCGGCACCCCCAAACGCACGGAGCGTGTAGCGGCGCACAAATGCATGGGCGATATAGCTATCCCGCGCACCGATCAGGCGCAGCACGCGGATCACCTGCTCATTGGCCGACAAAGCTGCCGAGGCCGCCAGCGTGATCACCACGCCAGCCAGCGTCGTAATCAACACAATCGCGACAAAGCCCAAAGAGCGCAGCCGCGTTGCGGCCTTCACCAACGGTTCGCGCCAACGGGCATGGTCGTCCAGAATGGCGCCGGGGGCCTCGCCTGCCAGACGGGCACGCAACCCGTCGGCATCAAAGCCTTCGTCATCTTCAATAACTTCGACAAGGCGGGGGATTGGCAGGCGATCCAGCGGCAGGTCCGGGCCGAACCACGGCTCCAACAGTGCACGCTGTTCATTCTCGCCCAAGGGGCGCGCCTCTTTTACACCGGGGGTGGTGGCCAAGATCTCGGTCACGGCCAGAAGCTGGGCGTCCATCTGGTCAGCCGGTGCCGAAATACGGATGGTAGCGCTCTTCGCCAAGGCATCACCCCAGCGGTCAGCCAGCCGACCAGTGGCCAGCGAAAAGGCCAGGGCAAACACTGCCAGAAACGCCATCGCGGCCGAGGCAAAAACCGTCAGACGCGCGGTAAACCCGGTGGGCGGCACCACGCGGTCGGCTTGCGCGTCGCCAGAAAGAAAACGGAGTATATTGGACAGAAGGCTCATTACAGATTTGCCCCCGCTGCGGTCACCTGATGGTTCGAAATCCGCAGTACCCGTGCCTGCACCTGCGACTTGGCCGAACGGATCAGGTTCATGTCGTGGGTGGCGATCATCACGGTCTTACCCATGCGGTTGAGTTCGACCAGCAACTGAAGCAGACGCACGGACATGTCCCAATCCACGTTGCCCGTCGGCTCGTCCGCCAGAATGACATCCGGGGACATGATCACAGCCCGCGCCAGCGCCGCCCGCTGACGTTCCCCCCCAGACAGCTCAGGCGGCTTGGCATTGGCCTGTTGCTGCAGCCCGACCCACGCCAGAAGCTCTTGCAGCTCGGACGGATCATGCAGCGAACGGCCTGACACGGTCAGCGGAAGCATGATGTTTTCTGCGAGGCTGAGGTGATCCAGAAACTGACAATCCTGATGCACGACGCCAATCCGGCGGCGCATCTCGGCCACGTCGTCACGCTGCATCTCGCGGACATTCTGACCAAACAACGCAACGCTGCCCTGTTCTGCGACCAGCTCGCCATAGCACAGTTTCATCAACGTGGTTTTGCCCGCGCCCGACGGCCCCGTCAAAAAGTGAAACGATCCCTGCGCCAAGGACATGGTCACATCGGACAGCAACGTCCCGGTGCCATAGCCATAAGCGACCTGTTCCAGCTCGATCAATGTGATGCCCTCGTGCTTGCTTGGCGCTAGTTGTGCATCAGCTAGCCGATTGTTTCAATGTGCGACACACGAGTGTTTGATTTCCACAAGCTTTTTGCTCATATTACTCTTGATTGAGGCGGGAAATTTCCAGTCGATCTTAGGGGATAGGTATAAAATGCGTTTGGTTTGTCCCAATTGCGGCGCTCAGTACGAAGTTGATGATCGTGTCATGCCCGAAGGTGGGCGCGATGTTCAGTGTTCGAATTGTGGGCACGCGTGGTTTTTCACTCCACCACGACCCGCAACTACCAAGGCCGAAGACAAACCTGAACCAAAAATCGGGGTTCCGACGCCGAGCGCGCCGGCGGCCGAAGAAGCACCTGCTTCGGAACCGGAACCAGAGCAATCCCCGACCACCGAATCTACACCCGAGGTTGAGCCAGACGCCGAGGCTCAGGAAAGTGACGACGTAGCCGAAGTCGAAAATGAGGCCGCGCCTGAATCCGGATCAGACGAGGTCGAAGTCGAATCGGATGAAGCCAAGGTCGAGGCAAGCGAGCCCGAAGCTGAGGCTGAGGCTGAGGCTGAGGCTGAGATCGAACCCGTGGACGCTGGCGATAGCGATGATGATGACGCCGAAGTCACCCCAATGCCCGCCGCTGCACCCCGCAAAGAGGTCAGCAACGAGGTCAAACAGATCCTGCAAGAAGAAGCCAAGCAAGAACTGCGCGCCCGAGAGGCTGAAAGCCATGGGCTTGAAACGCAGACGGATCTTGGTTTGGACGCGGCCCAGAAGAACAACGACGAAGAGCTCGCCGCCCGCATTCGACAAATGGAAGTGGATGCAGCGGCCGCAGAAGAAGAAGTAGAAGAAAAAGATCTGCGCAGCCGCGACATGCTTCCGGATATTGAAGAGATCAACTCGACCCTCGATACGCCGGATGGCGCGGATGACACCCGCATCGATCTTGGTCCAATGGCCGGAGAATCTGCGTCGGGTGGCAAAGGATTCCGTCGCGGTTTCAGCCTGACAATCCTGCTGGCTGTTCTGCTGGTCAGCCTTTATGTACTGGCCCCGCAAATCAGCGAACGCTTCCCGCAAGCACAGGGTGCGCTTGACCAGTATACGACGATGGGCGACAGCGTTCGTCTTTGGCTGGAGGGCGCGATGCAATCCGCGATCGAGAAGATGCGCGGCTTGATGGACACCTCGTCCGAAGGGTAAGCCAACATTCCTAGAACGTGATGAACGCTGGTCCGGCGCGTTTCAGCGCTCAGGAAACCTGCGCCCAATCACCGGGGCAAATAGCACGACAATCACGATCCTCAGGATGTGGTGCGTGACGACATAGGCCAGATCCGAACCCGCGATGATCGCAATCACCACCATTTCCGCCTGACCACCGGGCAGGAAGGCCAGAAGCGCATCAAGGGACGGGGCAAGCTCCAGTCGGGTGATGACGACGAAGAACCCGAACGAGATCACCCCAAGCAGGACCGAATAGAGGACCCCAGCAAAGACGTTCACGCGGATTTCCCGGCTGGTTATCCCGACATACTTCACACCCACGGCGATGCCGATGAAGAACTGAGCGGCTTGAATGATCTCGGCCGGGGGGCGGGTTTCAATCACGCCAGCCAGTGACAAGGCGGTGGTTACGATCATCGGGCCCAGAATCGAGGCGCCGAACAGGCCGATCCGCTCGAAGAACTTCCATCCGCCCAAGCCTGCCGCAACCATGATCGCAATCTGCGTGGGTGAGACCGCCGACATCGGCTGCCCCGGCGCGGCGCTTAGGTCCAGCCCCCAGACAAACTGCATCAAGACAGGCGCACAGCTAACCAAAACGACAACGCGGGTCGCGTGGATCAAGGACAGCGCGCGCGGATCGCCGCCGGCTTCCTCGCCGAAGATCAGCATATCCTGAAGCCCGCCGGGCATGGCGCTGTACCATGACGTAACTGGGTCCAGACCGAAAACATGACGCAGCAGCGGGTATCCCACCACGGCAATGGTCGCGATGAACAGCGGCACGAAGGCCAAGGAACTGGCGATCTCGGGCATCCGGCCCAACAGCTCGGGCGTGATCGAGCTTCCGACCGCGACGCCAAGGAACGTCCGCATGAACAGGCCAAACTGTCCCGCGCCCTTCAGTTGCATCCCCGCAAGGGCAGCAATCAGGCAGGCAGACATCGGTCCAAGCAGGAACGGCAAAGGCAGCCCGAGGATGAAGAACCCCAGACTGCCTGCACCTGCGATAAGAAAGGTCATAGCACGCGACATGCTGTTAGCCTTTCACCATAATTGACATAGATATCAATCCCCTTCTGCCACGCCTTCCTGACGGGCTTTCGCACGACGCGCGCGATAGCTTGGGATGACCACCAGCAGAACCGCAATCACCAACAGACCAAGGGTCATTGGACGGTCAACGATGAACCCGATCCCATCATAAAGCTGCATCGAGCGCGAGAAGTTGTCTTCCAGCATGCCGCCCAGAATGAAGCCGATCAGCAGCGGTGCCAGCGGGTAATCCGCGAACTTCAGGACCGTCGCACAGATGCCCATGCCGACAAGGATCAACAGCTCGGTCGCGTTGTTCTGCCCGATATAGCTGCCCATCAATGTAAAGAAGAGGATGAACGGAATCAGGTAGTTGCGCGGGATGGCAAGAACCTTGGCGATATAGGGGATCAGCGGCAGGTTCAGGATCAGCAGCACAAGGTTGCCGATATACATCGAGATGATGACCGCCCAGAAGATCTGCGGCTCGTCGATCATCAGGCGCGGGCCTGGGGTGACGTTCAGCGCGATCAGTGCGCCCAGCAGGATCGCCGTGGTGCCCGAGCCGGGAATGCCCAGCGTCAGAAGCGGTACGAACGAACCTGTACAGGCCGCGTTGTTCGCGGTTTCAGGTGCGGCCAGACCTTTGATGGCCCCTTTGCCGAACTCTTCCTGTTCTTCCTTGGTCGCGATGTTGCGTTCTACAGCGTAGCCAAGGAACGAGGCGATGGTCGCCCCCGCCCCCGGCAGCACGCCGATGAAGAAACCTTGAATCGACTGGCGGCCAATGACAGGGGCGATTTTGCGCCCCTCTTCGCGGGTGATGCGCAGGTTCTCGATCTTGCCGCTGGCACCTTGGGCCGACCGTTTCGGGTTCAGGACCAAAAACAGCGCCTCGGGCAGGGCGAACATCGCCATGGCCAGCGTGATGAAGCTGAAGCCGGACTGAAGGTCCATCAGCCCCATGGTGAAACGCGGCATGTTGAACAAGGCACCTTCGCCCACCGTGGCCATAACAAGACCCAGCAAGGTCATCAGGATCGCCTTGCCCACGTTGCCGGTCCCCGCGAAGGCCGCGATGGCTGACAAGCCAACGACCATCAACGCGAAGTACTCGGCCGAGTGAAACAGCAGCGCGACGGTCGACAGCATGGGGGCGAAGATCATCAGCAACAGCGCACCGATGCTGCCCCCCGCGAACGAGGCGATGGCCGCAATGGTCAGCGCCTTACCCGCCTGCCCTTTTCGGGCCATCGGGTAGCCATCGAAACTGGACGCCACGGTCCCCGCCACACCCGGCGCGTTCAGCAGGATGGACGAGGTTGAGCCGCCGAAAATGGCGCCGTAGTACACACCAGCCAACAGGATGATGGCAGCCGACGGATCACCAATGGTGATCGCGACGGGAATCATAATGGCGATAATCGACATCGGGCCCAAACCGGGCAACATGCCGATGAACGTGCCGATCAGACAACCGGCGATCACCATCAACAGATTTTGAATTGAAAATGCGGCGCTAAGGCCGTTCAGAAGTCCTTCGATCATGTCTCAGCTCCTTAGATAAAGAACGGCCAGGGGCGCAGGAAGATACCCAGCACCTCGTCCACCAAGTACCAGACGATGAAGCTGGCAATGGCCGCGATAGGCAGAAGGATATGGAACTTGCGTTCGCCCAGCGCGAAGGCTCCGCAGCTTAGAAAGGCGAAGGTCGCGAACAGGAAGCCTGCGGGGCGTAGAAGCAACGCATAGGCCACCATCAACCCCAAGAGCGTCAGCGCTTGGCCCAGGTGATAGTCCCCCAGACGCCGGTAATCGATGTCCGGCTCTTGATCACTTTCCGGCGCTTTTTCGAACCCCAGCAGGATGAACAGCGACGTGGCGATCGTTAGTACGGCCAGAACCTTGGGAAAGGTGCTTGGCCAGATCGGATTGCGCTGCATGAACGGCGGCAAAGACGCGTCCATGGTGAAAAATGCGGCATAGCCATAAGCCAGTGCGGCGCACAGAATGACGAATGCAACCCAGCGGTCCAGTGCCATTGTCCCCTCCCTTGGAAAACGTACAACCGGCCCAGAACAGGCCGGTTGTGGTAGTGCGTGAGTGGTTTAGAGGAAGCCCAGCTTCTTCATCAGGTCACCAATGACCTTCTCCTGTGCTTCCAGGAAGGTTTTGAAGTCATCACCCGAGTTGTGGATGTTCACCCAGCCATTGCGAGCGCGCACGGCTTCCCATTCCGGAGTGTCATACATCTTGGTGATGGCTTCTTGGTACATGGCCAGCTTGTCTGCCGGCAGGCCGGGGGCACCAAAGAAACCGCGCCAGTTGACGAAGGTGGTGTCGATACCCTGTTCCTTCATCGTGGGTGCGTCGCCATAAGCGTCCACACGCTCGTCCGAGGTCACGCCGATGATCTTGACTTCGCCAGCCTGTGCCAGAGCAACCGCTTCCGAGAACCCGGTCGACAGGGCTGCGATTTCACCCGACAGCAGCGCTGCCATAGCCTTGCCGCCCGCATCGTACGGAATGTACTTCACGTTCAGCGCGTCCTTACCGGCTGCTTCCATAACCATGGCAGCAACAAGGTGGTCCATACCGCCCGGAACCGAGCCGCCACCGATTGCAGTGCCGGATGCGTCAGCATCATAGGCTGCCAGCAGGTCCGACATCGAATTGATCGGGCTGTCTTTGCCAACGACCAGCGCGGCATAGTCACCGATGGTGCCCGAGACCAGCGTCAGGTCGCGGAAGTTGTGCGGGAACACGCCCGTCAGCGAGCGGATCACGATCGGGGTCGAGTTGACCATCAGCGTGCCATGCTGGCTGTCCGCGTTTTCGATCAGATAGCCGATGGCCTTACCACCGCCGCCACCCGACATGTTTTCGTAGGATGCGGTGCCAACCAGACCTGCGCCGGTCAGTGCTTCGCCGGTGCCACGTGCGGTGCCGTCCCAGCCGCCGCCTGCGCCACCGGGGATCAGGAAGTGAATGCTGTCAACGACCTTGTGGCCGTCTGCAAAAACCGGAGCAGCAAGGCTTAGCGATGCAGCAGCAGCGATAAAGGCGCGACGGCCCAATGTGAATTTCATGTTTATGTCCTCCCATTTGACATTGGCGGCGCTTGCCGCTCATGTCGGAAGAAGGTGACAATCTAAGCTGACACAAAGCTGACACGACTAAAAAACTAGCGGAAATAGAAAACATCTGATGCGGTTCTTGCTGATCGAAGACAACGAACAATTGGCCGAAGCTGTCGTGGACAGGCTGATACTGGATGGTCATGTCGTCGACCACGCGCCGGATCTTCAGACCGCACGCGATTTCACGGCCACAACGGCTTATGATTTGATTTTGCTTGATATTATGCTTCCGGATGGTGACGGACGCACCTTCTTAGCACAGCATCGAAAGCAGGAAGAAAGCACGCCGGTCATCGTCCTGACGGCACGGTCCGAAGTCGCAGATCGCGTCGGTCTTCTGGATCTTGGCGCGGATGACTACATGGTCAAGCCTATCGACTTTTCCGAGCTCGAGGCACGGTGCCGCGCAGTGATGCGCCGCCGAGGAGGTGCCGCTCAGAACCTTCTGACCCTCGGCAATCTCCATTTCGATTCGCTGTCGGGCACGCTCAAACTGCCTGATCAGGACATCCAACTGCGCACCCGCGAGCTGCGTCTGTTCGAGGTTCTGGCCAACGCGCCCGGACAGGTATTTTCAAAATCTACGCTGGTGGACCGGCTGTTCTCCTATGACGAAGACGTCACCGAAAACGCGATCGAAGTCTATATCGGGCGGCTGCGTCGGCACCTTGAGACTTCGACCGTAAAGATCACCACCATTCGCGGGCTTGGCTATAAGCTCGAGGTCGCATGAGCACACCCGTCGCACATGGCTCTATCCGCCGCAGACTTATGTTGTCGCTCTTGGCTAGTGCGGCCGTTTTGGCGATTGTCGTCTATTTCGTCGTGCAATCCGTTGCCCGGCAGGTGGCGCAGGAAAGCCAAGACAACGTGTTGACCGCATCCGCCCTGTCCATTCTGGACAGCGCCCGCCTAAGCGGAGGCGAGATCAGCATCGACCTTCCCTACTCTGCCCTCTCCATGCTCGACAGCATCTCGGACGAACGTGTGTTCTATGCCATCCGGCTTGAGGACG
>CALJDH010000319.1 GCA_938023895.1 uncultured Aliiroseovarius sp. | reverse complement strand
CATGATCTGATCTCCGGGCCGCAATGGGCCGTGCCGGTGGATCACCAGACAATCTGCCAAAGACCAACGGCGCGTGGCTTCGTCCACGATCGAGGCGATCGCCTTTTCCGTCATACCGGGATAGTGCTCGATCTCCATCCGATCCAGCGTGCCTGCTTCGTCGCGCACGATGCCAGTAAAGCTGACCACCGCGCCCAAATCACTGCGCCCTTGGGCAAAACCCGTAAGCTCGGCACCTTGATCAAAAGCTTCAGTTTGAACGCGGACCGTCATCTTAGCCGCCTGTCATCGGTGGGAAGAACGCCACCTCACGCACGCCCTCAAGCGAGGCATCGAAGTCCGAAAGTTCCTGATCCAAGGCAACGCGCAGCGCCGAGAGGTCTTCAAAGGCCGCCGCATAGCGCTCTTCACGGGCGCGCAGCTCGTCAACCAGCTCGGCAACCGTCGCCGCCGAGGTCTCGACCCGCTCGCGCGGCTCGCCGATCCGTTCGCGAACCCAAGCGAAATACATCACGTCGATCATGCGTCATCCTCTTTCAAATGGGGCAGCGCCTTGCGGAAATAATCCCAGCCGGTGATTACTGTCAGCAGGCCAGCCAGCCACAACAGGAACAGCCCAACACGCCCCGACCAGATCATCCCGTTGTAGTAACGGCGCAGACCGTTCACATCCTCGACCTCGCCCAGCATGATCTGATCGAACATCGCCTGATCCATACCAAACGAACCCATCACAAGATGATGCTCGAAGATACCGCGGGAAAACAGGACCGCGATAGCAACCATCTGGGCGGTGGTTTTCCACTTGGCCAGTTTGGTGACTTTCAGGGTACCCGCTGTATCGCCCAGAAACTCGCGCAGGCCCGAGACGAACACCTCGCGAAACAGGATCACGGTGGCGGGCAGCACCAGCCACGGGATCCAATAGACATCCGAATAGCCCACAATTACCATCAGCGCGATCACCACCATGGCCTTGTCGGCAATTGGGTCCAGCATCGCGCCCATCTTGCTTTCCTGCTTCCACTTGCGTGCTAGATAGCCATCCAGCCAATCCGTCGCCGCCGCCGACAGGAATAGGATCAGCGCCAGCCAATCCGCCAAGGGACGCGAGAAATACAGAAACATGATCGCCACCGCCGGGGCTGCGATCAGCCGCGACAGTGTCAGGATATTAGGCAAGGTCCATTTCATAAGCTTTTCAATACCGTGTCACGCCCGGTCATGGAAGAAGCCATAGATGGTTTCTGCAAGAGTTTCTGAAATCCCATCTACGGCCTTCAAATCGTCAAGCCCGGCGCGACTGACCGCCTTTGCCGACCCGAAATGCTGCAACAGGGCGCGTTTGCGGGTGGCGCCGACGCCCGGCACTTCGTCCAGCGGGGTTGCGCCCTGAGCTTTGGCGCGTTTGGCACGGTGGGTACCAATGGCAAAGCGGTGTGCTTCGTCCCGCAGGCGTTGGATGAAATAGAGCACCGGATCGTTGCGCTTCAGCGCAAAGGGGCGCTGGCCGCGACGGTGGAACTCTTCCTTGCCGTGATCGCGGTCCACGCCTTTGGCCACACCGATCATCGGGATGTCGGTGACGCCCAACTCCTCCATAATCTCATACACTGCGCTGACCTGCCCGGCCCCACCGTCAATCAGCAAAAGCCCCGGCCAGTGTTCGCCCTCGCGATCCGGGTCTTCCTTCAACAGGCGCTTGAAGCGGCGAGTCAGAACCTCTTTCATCATCCCGAAGTCGTCGCCCGGCGTCAGATCATCGCCCTTGATGTTAAACTTGCGATACTGGCTTTTCATATAGCCCTCGGGCCCGGCCACGATCATAGCACCCACTGCATGTGCGCCTTGGATATGCGAGTTGTCATAGACCTCGATCCGATGGGGCGGGCCATCCAGACCAAATGCTGCCGCCATACCGTCCAGCAGCTTTGCTTGCGTCGCGGTCTCTGCCATCTTGCGACCAAGGCTTTCGCGGGCGTTGCGTTGGGCATTGGCGACCAACTCGGACTTCTCGCCACGTTGCGGGACCGACAGTTCGACTTTGCGGCCCAGCTTCTCGGTTAGCGCCTCGGCCATCAGATCCTGTTCATCCAGCGGGTCCGACAGCAAGATAAGGCGCGGAGGTTCCTTCTGGTCATAGAACTGTCCGACGAAGGCTTGCAGCACCTCGCCCGGCCCCGCCCCCGCGCCAGTGCGCGGATAGAAATCGCGGTTGCCCCAGTTCTGGTTGGCACGGATGAAAAAGACCTGCACACAAGCCTGCCCACCTTCCATATGCAGCGCGATCACGTCGGCTTCGGTCACGCCGCGCGGGTTGATGCCTTGGCTTTGCTGCACCTGCGTCAGGGCGCGGATCCGGTCGCGCAACACTGCGGCCTTTTCGAACTCCATCGCCGCAGAGGCGGCCTCCATATCTGCTGCCAAGCCTTCCTGCATCTTGGTCGTGCGCCCCGATAGAAAATCCATCGCGTCCTGCACCAGCGTGCCATAACCTTCGGCATCTATCTTGCCCACGCACGGTCCCGCACAGCGTTTGATCTGATATTGCAAACAGGGCCGCGAGCGCGCGTCAAAGGTGGCATCCGTACAGTTGCGCAGCAGGAACACCTTCTGCAGCTGGTTCAGCGTCCGGTTCACCGCATCCGCGCTGGCAAAGGGGCCGAAATATTGGCCCTTCTCTTTGCGCGCACCGCGATGCTTTTTGATCTGCGGAAACTCATGCCCCGTCAGCAGAATGTTCGGAAAGCTTTTGTCATCGCGCAGCAGCACATTGAAATGCGGCTTCAGCTGCTTGATCAGGTTCTGCTCCAGCAGCAGCGCCTCGGTTTCCGTGCGCGTGGTCAGGAACATCATGGACGCGGTCTGGCTGATCATCCGCGCAATCCGCGCGCTATGCCCCGTCGGCTTAGCGTAGTTCGACACGCGCTTTTTCAGACTGCGCGCCTTGCCCACATACAAAACCCGCCCCTTGGCATCGAGCATCCGATACACGCCAGGCGAGTTATCCAGGGTTTTCAAG
>CALJDH010000318.1 GCA_938023895.1 uncultured Aliiroseovarius sp. | reverse complement strand
TTCAGGCCGGTCCGGCCGGTCAAAAGACAGATGCGGGTCTGGGGCAAGCAGATCCAATCCTTCGGCCGTGTCGCAACGGCTTAGGCGTTCAAGCGGGTAGGGGCCCAGATCCACGGGCCGATTGCGGGTCGAAAACAAGCGCATGTCGGTCGTCCATTCTGCCGGGCAAATCGGCAGGCCCGGTCAAATCTTTCAGGTGTTAAACTACCCAAAGCATGTCTGGAAAACAGACGCTAGAGAAAAATTGGATTCAATATCCGTTCCGGGATCGAAAACGCCGGATCTCGCTGTTTGAAGGCGTTTGACCGGTGAAAAGCTCGACATAACGTGGCACACGGTCGATCCGGCCCGTGGGCTCTTCTTTGATCTCCATCGCGATATAGCCGACCTGTGTGTAAAGGATCGCCATTGTCCGCACCTCGGCGTCATCAGGGGCATAGCCGTAGCGTTCGAACATGGATTTGATGGCGGTTTTGCGCTGGGCGTCTGCGTCATCAACCCGTCGTTTCAGGGCAGCATCATGGTCGGCCCAATTTCTGATAGCACGGTCAAGCTGGGCATCGAACAGGTCTTTCTGGAACCAGCAATCCTGAAGATTGAACATCGCCTCGCAGATCGTCTCGGCGTAGAGCGCACATTGGGCGACCAGATTGCCGGTGTTTTTGTCCTCCCACCGTTTGATCATGGCATCGAGCAACGCCTCGCGGTCACGGAAGTGGTGATAGAACCCGGTCCGCGTCAGGCCAAGGTGACCTGCAAGCGGCATGATCTTCACGCCGTCCACGCCGGACGTGACCAAAAGTTCAAGTGCAGCATCAAGCCACATGGTTTCGGAAGCGCGGGGGCGGGGGATGTCGTTTTTGGTCATAATCGGCATCATAGGCGACTTGACGCATGTGTCAAATCAGTCGTCACCTATGTCAAGTAAGCGACTCATGACGAAGGAGGATGTGATGGGCGAGCTAAGCACAGGACGGCGGCGTAGCCGTGGAAAGCGGCAGGCGCGTGACGGATCGCCCGGCCAGAACCCGCATCTGGAACGCCCCTATATCAAGCGGGGCATTCCCACCTACGACATCCTGGGTGAAGAGGCCTTGCAGCAGATCGAGGCAACCGCTGATCGCATCATGGCCGAGATCGGTATCGAGTTCCGCGACGATCCCGAAACGGTCGAGATGTTCCGTAAGGCGGGTGGCGAGGTCACGCAGCTGGACGACACGCGCTGGAACATAAAGTTCGCGCCGGGCATGATCCGCGAGATCCTGAAGACGGCTCCGGGCGTCTTTACCCAACACGCGCGCAACCCCGCCAATAATGTACAGATCGGCGGCGACAACGTGGTCTTCGCGCCGTCCTATGGAAGCCCGTTCGTAATGGATCTGGACAAGGGCCGCCGCTATGGCACGCTGGAGGACTTCCAGAATTTCGTGAAGCTGGGACAGGCCAGCCCGTGGCTGCACCATTCCGGCGGCACCGTGTGCGAACCCACGGATGTGCCGGTGAACAAGCGCCATCTGGACATGGTCTATGCCCATATGCGCTATTCCGACCGCCCGTTCCTTGGCTCGATCACCGCGCCCGAACGTGCCGCCGACAGCGTCGAGATGTGTCGCGTACTGTTCGGCGCTGATTTCGTCGATCAGAACTGCGTGATCATGGGCAACTTCAACACAACCAGCCCCTTGGTGCTGGATGGGATCACCACACAGGGCATCCGCGAATATGCCCGCGCGGGGCAGGGATCGATTCACCTGCCGTTCCTGCTGGGTGGGGCAGTGTCACCCCTGACGATGGCCGGGTCTATTGCGCAGTGTCTGGCGGAAAGCATGGTGTCCTGCGCCGTGGCGCAATTGGAACGCCCCGGCGCGCCAGTGGTACTGGCAAGCTTCCTCAGCTCGATGTCGCTTCGCTCGGGCTCGCCGACATTCGGGACGGCGGAACCCGCAGTAGGCAGTCTGGTTTACGGCCAACTGGCACGCCGTTTGAACCTGCCACTGCGCTGTGCGGGCAACTTCTCGACTTCGAAACTGCCGGACGCACAGGCGATGCAGCAGGCGATGATGTCGATGATGTCGGCGGTGCAGTGTGGGGCGAATTTCTTACTGCACTCGGCGGGGTTCCTCGATGGGCTTCTGTCCATGTCTTATGAAAAGTTCATGCTGGATCTGGATCTGTGTGGCGCGCTGCATTCCTACTACGACGGGGTGCAGGTGAACGAGGATACATTGGGCTTCGATGCCTTGGCCGAACAGGGCCCGGGCGAGCATCTGTTCTCTACCGCACACACGATGCGGCACTATAAGACCGCCTATTACGACAGCGCGCTGGACGACAACCAGCCGTGGGAGACATGGGATGAGCAGGGCGAGATTGACATGGCGACCCGTGCAAACCAGCGTTGGAAAGCACAGCTTGCGGCCTATGAAGCCCCCGCGATGGATGAAGCAACAGACGAGGCGCTGAAGGACTTTGTCGCGCGCAAGAAAGCCTCGATGGAAGACGCTTGGTACTAAGAGGAAGATGATGTCAAACGATCCACTTTTGCAGCCCTATCAACTGGGGCATCTGACCCTGAGAAACCGGATCATGACCACCAGCCATGAACCGGCCTATCCCGAGGATGGAATGCCGAAGGAACGCTATGCAGCCTATCATGCCGAGCGCGCGAAGGCAGGTGTGGCGATGACCATGACGGCGGGGTCCGCGGCTGTGTCGAAAGACAGCCCGCCGGTCTTCAACAACATCCTTGCCTATAAGGACGAAGTGGTTCCGTGGATCAGGAACCTGACCGATGCGGTGCACGAACATGGCGCCGCCTGCATGATCCAGCTGACCCACTTGGGGCGGCGCACCGGATGGAACAAGGGCGACTGGTTGCCGCCCGTCTGTTCGACACCGCACCGTGAACCCGCCCACCGCGCCTTCCCGAAAATGGCCGAGGATTGGGACATTTCGCGGATCATCTCGGACTTCGCGGATGCGGCCGAGCGGATGAAAGAAGGTGGAATGGACGGGGTCGAGGTGATGACCCACGGGCATTTGCTGGACCAGTTTATCTCGCCCCTGACCAACCGGTTGGACGGCCCTTATGGTGGCGAGCTTGAGGGGCGAATGAAGTTGACGATGGATATCATAGAGGCCGTGCGCGGACGCGTGGGGCGTGAGTTCATCGTTGGGGTGCGGTTTGCGCCAGATGAGGTCGAAACGGGCGGGATTGATCCTGAAATGGGATTGGAAATTGCCCGGATGCTGCGTGACTGCGGGCATGTGGATTACTTGAACATCAACCGGGGGCGCATCCATACGGACCCTGCGATGACCGACATGATCCCCATTCAGGGTGCGCCGGCGTCTCCGCATTTGGATTTCGCCGGACGGGTCCGCAAAGAGGTTGGGATGCCCACATTCCATGCAGCCCGTATTCCAGATGTTGCCACCGCGCGCCACGCGGTGTCCTCGGGGCAGCTGGATATGGTCGGCATGACGCGCGCGCACATGGCCGATCCGCATATCGTGAAGAAGATCATCGAAGGACGGGAAGAAGATATTCGCCCCTGTGTTGGTGCCACGTACTGTCTGGACCGGATCTATCAGGCGGG
>CALJDH010000317.1 GCA_938023895.1 uncultured Aliiroseovarius sp. | reverse complement strand
TGGCTCCAAGGCTCCGCGCAATCTGGACAATGCGTGCAGTATCGTGCGCCAGCAGCCCAAGATCTTGCGGGCCATGAAGAAGACCGAACGGAAATGGAATGTCCCAGTTCACGTCCAGATGGCGATCGTCTATCAGGAATCTAAGTTCGTACATGATGCGCGCACGCCGGTGAAATACGTGTTGGGGGTGCTGCCGATGGGGCGCCAAAGCTCGGCCTATGGCTATGCACAGGCGCTGGACGGCACGTGGAAAGAATACCAACGGGCCGAAGGTGGCCGCGGTGCGAAGCGGACCAGTATTCAGGACGCGACGGATTTCATGGGCTGGTACATGACCAAAACGACCGAGGTCACCGGCATTCCGCTGCATGACGCGCGCAACCAGTATCTGGCCTATCATGAGGGTCGGACCGGCTATCTGCGCGGCAGCTACAAGTCGAAATCCTGGCTGGTCCGTGTGGCGGACGAGGTCGCAAGCCGGTCGATCATGTATCAAATCCAGCTGGCAAACTGCCGCTAAGATAGGGTCTGACCCGGCACGCCCGGGTCAGATTTTCCAAGACGTCGCCTAGTTGCGCGACCGCTTGTTGATCGCAACCGTGATCGAAAACAGTGACGCGCCAAGGTCCATACCTTTCTCTAGCTCGCCCAGAAGAACGGTCGTTTGTGAGCCAGCATTATCCGTGATGATCCACTGGCGGAGCTCGGTCGGGTTCGCGGTGAACTTCAGCTCGATCGTCCCGATATCAGGATTCTCGGGGTCCTGTGCCACAACCGTGGTGGCCGTCCCATCAAAGTTGTGACCCACCACCATATTGGCCTGAGCCAGATTCACATTTCGCGCCAGAATCAGATTCAACGGCGTGCGTTTCAGCGGGTATTGCTGCGGCCCTGCGTTGGATTTCCCGTCAAAGATCGCGACCTGAGACCCACCCGCCACTACCAGCGCATCCATCGGCGGATTGTACTCGAACCGCGCGCGCCCCGGACGTTTCAGATAGATCGTCCCGGTCGAAATCGTGCCGTCATCATTGATCTGGGTGAACTGCGATTTCGCGGTGCTGAGACCGTTCAAATAGCCGGAAATCGCGTTCAGGCTGATCTTTTCGGCCTGAGCCGGAAGCGCCGTGGCCATCAGGGCCAGTGCGGCGAAAGTCATACGCAAGGGGGTCATTCATCCTACCTTTACTGCTCGGGCTTACCTTATCCCGTTTGATACGGGGAAATTAAGCCCGAACAGTAGATGATAGGCGATAACGCGCCTTTCAAGGTCGGCGGTTACTCAATAACCGCAGCGGTCACGATCACTTCGACCTTGTGATCCGGGGTCGCCAGGTCGGCCGAGCCGGTGGCACGGGCAGGTGCGTGGCCCTTGGGCACCCAAGCATCCCAGACTTTATTCATCTCGGCGAAGTCTTTCATGTCGGCCATCCAAATGATCGCTTGCAGCATGTGCTTGGTCGAGGATCCGGCTTCTTCCAGCAGCTTTTCGACCTGTTCCAGACACTCGCGGGTTTGCTCGGCCACGCTGTTGCCGGGGGTGCCGACCTGACCAGCCAGATAGACGACGCCCTTATGGGTGACGCTTTGGCTCATACGGTCGGTCGTGTGGCGACGTTGAATCATGGGTTTGCCTCAATTTTATTGTCGTTGAAGGGGCACGCCGCCCCGCAGGGGACGACGCAAACCGGATCGTTGTCCGGGATTGGTTTACTGCTGCTCGGGGATCAGAATATCGCGTTTGCCGACGTGGTTGGACGCGGACACAAGGCCTTCGTCTTCCATCTGTTCGACCAGACGCGCGGCCTTGTTATAGCCGATGCCAAGTTTGCGCTGGATGTAGGATGTCGAGCATTTGCGATCCTTGATCACGATCGCCACGGCCTGATCGTAAAGCGCATCTTCGCCGTTGGTGTTGCCGCCGGTCGAAAGCCCCAGAACCGCATCGATATTGTCGGCCTTGTCTTCCGACGGGCCATCCGACACGCCGCCCACATATTCGGGCGGGCCGAAGCTTTTCAGATAGCTGACGATTTCTTCGACTTCTTCATCCGACACGAACGGGCCGTGCACGCGGGTGATTTTGGACCCGCCCGCCATATAGAGCATGTCGCCCATGCCCAAAAGCTGCTCGGCGCCTTGCTCGCCCAGAATGGTGCGGCTGTCGACTTTCGACGTTACCTGAAACGAAATCCGAGTCGGGAAGTTAGCCTTGATCGTGCCGGTGATTACGTCCACAGATGGGCGCTGCGTTGCCATGATGATGTGAATGCCCGAAGCACGCGCCATCTGGGCCAGGCGCTGAATGCAGGCCTCGATTTCCTTGCCCGCAACCATCATCAGGTCAGCCATCTCGTCGACCACAACGACGATGAAGGGCAGCTTTTCAGGGGCGAATTCTTCGGTCTCGAAGATCGGTTCACCGGTATCATCGTCAAAGCCGGTCTGAACGGTGCGCTCGAACATCTCGCCCTTGGCCAGCGTGTCAGCGACACGGCTGTTATAGCCCTCGATGTTGCGCACGCCCATTTTGGACATCTTGCGATAGCGCTCTTCCATCTCGCCCACGACCCATTTCAGGGCAACGACCGCCTTTTTCGGGTCGGTCACAACGGGCGACAGCAGGTGCGGGATGCCGTCATAGACGGACAGTTCCAGCATCTTCGGGTCGATCATAATCATCCGGCAGTCTTCCGGCGTTAGCTTGTAAAGCAGCGACATGATCATCGTATTGATGGCCACGGATTTACCCGAGCCGGTCGTCCCTGCGATTAGCAGGTGAGGCATCTTCGCAAGGTTCGCCACGACGGGTTCGCCGCCGATATCCTTGCCCAGCGCCAGCGGAAGACGCTGGTTGCCGTCGCCGAAATCGCGGGTCGAGAGGATTTCGCGGAAGGACACCATCTCGCGGCGTTCGTTGGGAAGTTCGATCCCGATGACCGAGCGGCCTGGAACGGTCGACACACGCGCTGACAGCGCCGACATCGAGCGTGCGATGTCGTCCGCCAGACCGATCACGCGGCTGGCTTTCAGACCAGGCGCAGGTTCCAGTTCGTACATGGTGACGACGGGGCCGGGACGGACCGATACGATTTCGCCCTTCACGCCGTAATCATCCAGCACGGTTTCCAGCATCCGCGCGTTTTCTTCTAGCGCCTCGTCCGACAGAACGTGACGCTCGATCGAGGCGGGGTTCGCCAGCAGGTTCAGCGGCGGAAGCTCGTAGCCGGGGTGGGCGTCTTCGAACTTCAGCGCGGGCTGAGCCTCGGCCTTTGCACGGGTCGAGGGCTGAGCCGGTTTCTTCGGCGGATGCTGCACGACCTTCTTGGAAGGCTGCGTGAAGCCCGAGTGCTGCGGGGTGTAGACACGTGCCTCGGGCTCTGCGGCAGGGGCCATCAGATCTTCGACGATCATGTCGTCGTCTTCGGTCAGCTCGGTCATCGGCGCTTCGACCATCGGCGCGGCATAGGGGTCTTCCATCGGAACCGCCATGTCCGGTTCGGCGGGCATCGAGGTGTCCAAGATCATCGGATCCGGGCTGCGGCGGTGACGCGATACGGCGCGCTCCAGCGGAGGCTCGGCACGCATCGGATTGGCAATCGGCATCTGGCGCGAACGGTTCTTCAGAGCCGAGGCGATCTTGGCCCGGATGCGATCCTCGCCGCCCAGCTCTTCTGGGATTTCCCCTTCGAAAACAGCAGGTTCTACAAGCTCGGGCTCGGGTTCGACATTGCGACGCATCAGCGACGCCAGAAGACCTTGTTTCTGCGGTGCGGGGGCGGGTTCTTCGTGCAGAACGACCTCGGGATCGGCGTGCAGGGGCGGCTCAGGGCGCAGCACGCGCGCGGTGCGCAAAGGCGGCGGGGACGGGAATTCTTCCTCGTACAGCTCTTGGTATTCTTCCTGAGCTTGCTGTTGTTCCTTGCGGGCGGCGTGACGGGCCTGCATGTGGCGCGCTGTTGCGGCGGCACCGGTGGCCGCGCCTTTTGCGCCCTTACCCAACAGGGACGCAATGCCCGCGTAGGTCATGATGACACCGACGACCAAGAAATGACCGATGCGTTTCAGTTCGGCCCGGTCCAGACCAACTACGAACAAGGTCATCGCGATGGCCGCAATGGCCGCGATCACCGACATGGCTTTCAGCCCGGTGCCCGCACTGACCGGCAGGGCCGACAGCATCGCGCCCAACACAGTGTCACCGAACAGACCGCCCAGACCAAAGGAATGGGTCCAGCCCGCGCCCGGCACCAAGGTCGATGCATAGACCGAGCACAATGCCACGGCGATCGGCGCGAAAATCAGACGCCCAACGGCGCGCTCTTCCCCGAAATGGAAGGTCATGCGAAGACCCCAGACCACAAGGATCAGTGGCAAGGCCCACGATCCAAGGCCCGAAATGACAGACAGGGGCGACGCAATAAAGGCACCAATCCGGCCCAGCGCGTTCTGCGCAGGCGTATCGGTGGCCGACATCCAGCCCGGATCTTCAGGCGAATAGCTTCCAAGGATCAGCGCAATCACGATGCCAAGGGCAATCAGACCGATGCCCAAAAGCTCTTTCCCGCGTCGTTCCAGCACCGCTTGCGTGGTGCTGTCAAAGATCGGATCTCGTTGTTTCGCCTGATACGCCATGCCACCTCGTCCTTACTTATACAGACCGTCGCGGATCTGGATCAGACCGCGCGTCATGTCTTCTTTTGGGGCCACCAT